>CAYMQR010000105.1:0-11741 GCA_964392195.1 uncultured bacterium
CGAGGAGCCAGTGCCGGCCTGGCCCCCGGGCCCGGTGGCGACCGCCCGCAGCGGCGCGCCGTCCGCGCCGCGCAGCACCGCCGCGGCGCGCGCGTCGCGGCTCGCGCGCTCCATCTCGCGCGCGATCGCGTCGAGGTCGAGCTCGACCACGACGACGCCGACCTCGCCGCGCGCGCCCTCGCCCACGCGCTCCTCGACCAGCGTCGCGTAGCGGACCGACGCCGCGGGGCGCTCGTCGGGCAGCGCCGGGCCGATCTCGGTGCGGCGCGGATCGGCGAGCAGCGCACGGCCGGTGGCGAGGAGCCCGTCGGCGAACGGCCCGCCAGCCGCGCACGGCGGCGCCGGCACGCACTCGAGCACCGTGACCGACCACGGCGCGTCTTCGCCGGCGCGGCGCGCGGTGAGATAGGCGAGCGCGCGGTACTGGGGCGCCTTGGCGCGGAACCCGGCGAGGAAGCGCCGCAGGTCGCCGGAGCGCTCGGTGGCCTCGGCCTCGAGCTGGCTGCGCTCCCAGAAGATCGCGTCGTGGAAGTCGGCCGCGCGCGACAGCGTCAGCAGGTCCCGGGACGGGTCGTCGAGGAGCTTCTCGATGGCGTCGAGCATCTGCACCAGCACCAGCGACGCCTCGCTCTGCTGGCGCAGCACGGCCTCGCGATCGGCGGTGCACTGGCTCATCAGCGCGAGGCTCGCCAGCACCACGGGCAGGATCGCGAGGTAGAGCTTCTCGCGCAGCCTGAGCGCCGCGCGGCGCGAGCGCGCGCTCGCCGGTCGCGCTCCTCGAGCGCGCGCACCCGCTCGTCGGGGATGCCGAGCTCGCGGGCCACCGCGGCGTCGATCACCACCCTCGGCCGGACCTCGGGGGTGGAGAGACGCGCGATCGGCTCGCCGGCGAGGAAGCGCGCCGCGAGCTCGCCGAGCGCCCGGCCAGTGTCGCGGGTACGCAGGTCGAGCGCCACCAGCACACCGTCGCGGACGATCTCCGCGCTGTGCACCATGAGCGCGATCTTGGAGCGCCGCGCCTGGCTCGCCAGCGCCGGCAGCACCTGGCGATTGATGAGCGTGGAGTCGAGCGGCAGCCACAGCGCCTGGACGTCGTCGAGGTAGCGCCCCACGCGGCCGACCACCTCCGAGCGGGACTCGACGCGGATCGCCTCGACGTGGATGCCCAGCGCGGCGGCCGTCTCCTCCGCCTCGCGCACGGCGCCCGCGCTGTTCGCCGGGTTGTAGGGCACGCCCACCGTGCGCAGGCCGGGCACCAGCGAGCGCAGCTCGCGGAGCTGGAGCGCCACCGGCACCGTCTGCGGCACGCCGCGGATGTCGGGGCCGCGCAGGTCGCGCGGATCGAGCACCATGGCGTAGAGGGTAGGTGTCCCCTCGAAGTGCTGCTGGGCGAACTCGGAGGCGCGGCTGCCCAGCGTGAGCAGGAGCGCCGGGCTCGCGGCGCGGATCTCCTCGACGAAAGCGGCGGTGTCCTCGCTCTCGTCCGGCAACACGCGCTCTTCCGGCGCGGCGCCGAGGCGCTCGGCGGCCCCGGCGAGCACCTCGTCGTAGAGCGCGAGCGCGCCGCTCTTGAGCGCGATCACTCCGCGCGCCGGCTCCGCGCCCGGCGCGGCCCCGCCGGCCGCGAGCGCGCGAGCGCCGCCGCCGAGGATCGCGCACACCGCCGCCACGGCGGCGAGCGCGCGACGCACCAGCCGCGCGACGTCAGTAGCGGAGCGTGAGCTCACCCGTGAAGATCCGGTTGCCGCGTCCATAGGCGGGCAACGGCTCGTCGAGCAGGTTCCATGCGGAGACCGCGACGTCGAGGCTGCAGGGGATCGCCTCCCACGCCAGCCGCGCGTTGAGCATCCGGGTCTGTGGCACGTCGGTGAAGTCGGAGAGCCCGGGGACCAGCGCGTCGAGCGGGATCGAGCGGCCGAACAGCGAGAACGCCGACGGCAGCGGGTTCGAGACCGCCGAGCTGGTCTGGTAGAGGAGGTCGAGCGAGAAGCCGCGCAGCCAGGCGGCGGGGATCGCGCCCTTGCGGAAGTCGAGGGCGAGACCGACCGAGCCGCGATGGCGGCGGATGGTGTCGGCGAGCTCGGTGCCGGGCGGACGCGAGTCGGCGTTCTGGTCGTCGAACGGATGGGCCAGGCCGTAGGTGCCCTCGAACGCGACCCAGTCGCGCGGGTTCCAGGTCAGCGTGTACTCGAACCCGGCCACCGAGTAGCCGCCGTCGTAGGAGATGGGAAGGCCGAAGGTGTAAGGGTTCGAGTCGTCGTCACCGTCGATGGTGTCGCCGGCGCCCGGCAGGTTCCGCACGCGCTCCAGGTACACCTCCGCGCTCGCCTGCAGGCGCGGCTCGAGGAAGCGGCCCCGCCAGCCGAGCTCCGCGGCCCACAGCTCGGGCGGCGGCGCGTCCGGGTTGCCGCGCACCGCCAGGCTGACGTCGCGCAGGAACGCCGCGTCGAAGGGCGGCGTCGCGTTCGGCAGGCCGAGCGGTGTGAGCGGCAGCGAGCCGCCGAGCTCGTAGCTGGTCGGGAACGACACGCCGCGCGCGATGCTGAGCCGGAAGCTCTGCCGCTCCTCGATCGGCTCCCACACCACGCTCGCGCTCGGCAGGAGCTCGAAGCCGGCCGGGTGCAGCGCCTCGGCGCGCAGCCCGCCGCGGATGGCGACGGTCTTGCCGAGGTGGCACTCGTCGGAGACGTAGCCGCCGAGGGTCTGGATCGTGGGGTGGCTCGAGCCCGCGACCACCTCGCCGCGTCCCTCCGCCCACCGGTAGGTCGTGCCGACGAGCAGGTCCTGCGGACAGCCGAAGTCGAGGCTCAGCTCGTGACGCAGCTCGGTCGAGAGGTTGTTGGAGGCGGTGAAGAGCCGGCCCTGAGGATCGACGGGATCGCGATCGGTGAGCGCCTCCTGGTTGACGACGCGGCCGGTGTAGCCCTCCCACGAGAGCTGGGCGGTGCTGGTGCCGCCGAGCCAGTCGCGCTCGTGGCGCACCAGCGCGCTGCCGTCGGTCACGTCGCGGCTCTCGATCGGCACGAACACGTAGCCGTCGTACTGGCCGGTGACGTAGCTCGCGATCGCCTCGTAGCGCCCGCCCGAGCCACGGTCGAGCTCGGCGCGCCACGAGCTCTTGAAGAGGTTCTCGCCGACCGAGTTGCCGTCGCCGTCGAGCTGGTGCTCGAGCTGACCCTCCGCGGTGTCGAGGTCGGGCTCGAGCTCGCCCTGATAGCCGAAGCTGAGCATCACCTTGTTGGTGACCGCCCCGAGCGCGAAGCCCTGCACCGCCACGGCGCTGCCGACGGTGGTCGGGCCGCCGCCGGTGACGTGGACGAGCGTGCCCTGCGCCTGCTCCGGGCTGCGGGTGGTGATGTCGATGAGCAGGTTGAGCCCGCCCGAGCCGTAGATCGCGGTGTCGGGACCGCGCACCACCTCGATGCGCTCGATGTCCTCGAGCGCAACCGGCAGCGTCGCGAAGCTGGGAGTGCCGCCGAGCGACTCGTCGCGGAGCGGACGCCCGTCGAGGTAGACCTCGACGAACGGCAGGAACGCGAGGATGCCGGTGCCGACGCCGCGGGCGTCGTCGATGTAGGTCTCGGCGAGGCTGCGCACCGTCATCGTCAGCCCGGGGACCGAGCGCAAGAGCTCGCCCAGGTTGCGGGCGCCGGAGGCCTCGATGTCCTTGGCGGTGAGCACGGTCACCGCCGTCGGCGAGCGGAACAGCCGCTCGCGGCGCCTCGAGGGAGCCGTCACGTAGTGACGCTCTTCCTCGGACTGGAGCCAGCACTCGAGCTCGTCGAGGGGATCGCTCGAGGCGCCGCAGATCGCGGCGCCGGAGTCGGGCTCGGCGCTCGGGCAGGTGTCCGCCGCCCGTCCCACGGGCGGCCACAGCCACGGCGCGAGCACCACGAGGGCCGCGCCGAGGCAGCGGGCCAACGTGGGGTCGTGCGGTCGGATCCGGGGCACTGGGCTCGTCGCTGGAGAAAGGGCGGCGGATTATCTCACGCTCGCCCGGCGACGAAACCGCACCGGAACCGGCCCGCGGCGAAGGCCGGCCTCACGACAGGTCGGCACGCCCGGTCCAGCTCGCCCCGCTCCGGCGATGGGCCGCAGCCAGGAAACCCTGCAACGCGCCCTCGCGCACGTCCGCGTCCCGATCCTCGAAGGCCAGCGTGAGCACCCGCGCGGCCGCGTCGACCTGCTGGCCGAGCTCGGTGAGCGTGGCCACGGTCCAGCGCCGGACGTCGGAGTCCTGATGCTCGAGGAGCTCGCGCAGCACCGGGAGTCCCTCGGGGCCGAGCTCGACCACCCGTTTGCGGGCATCGACGTCGCCGCTCGCGGCGTTGTGGATCAGCCGCGAGGCCACCTGCCTCGGCATCGGCTCGTGCCGCACCTTGCCCTTGAACCACCCGGTGAGCTTCATGCCGTGTCCCCCCTGCGCCGATCACGTGTTCCCGATCGTCTCGCAAGGTGACGCCTGAGCAAACGGTGCGCCAAGAGTCGGCGCCCGAACGCCGGTGAAGTTTTCAAATGATTTCCGAGGCCGGACGGCGTCCGGTGCGTGGGCTTCGTTTGCCGGCGCTAACCGGAGTATCGGTTTCGCCATGCCGAACCGGTGACCGCTTGAACCGGCCGGCACATCCGGCCCGCCCCGATCCTGTCCTCAAGCGAGGTGCTTGCGCAGGAACTTGACCGAGCGCTCCCAGGCCAGCGCCGACGCCGCCCCGTCGTGGACCTCGGGCCGCTGCTCGTTGAAGAAGGCGTGCTGGGCGGCGTAGCGATGGATCTCGGAGGGCGCCGACGCCGAGGCCAGCCCCCTCTCGAGGAGGTCGACGGCCTTCGGGGTGCACCAGCCGTCCTGGTCGGCGAAGTGCCCCTGGAAGGGCACGCGGACACTGCGTGGGTCGGCGGCCTCCTCCGGCGGGATGCCGTAGAAGCACACCGCGGCGTCGCACTCGGGGACGTGCACGGCGGCGATGATCGTGATCGCGCCGCCCATGCAGAACCCCGTCACGGCCACCTTCCCGCCGCCCGCCTTGAGGTGCTTCACCGCGCCGCGAACGTCCTGCTGCGCCGCCTCCACGAAGTCGAGCGAGCTCATCAGCTTGCTGGCCTCGGCGGCGTCGCGCGTCACCCGTCCCTGGTACAGGTCGGGCGCGAGCGCGCGGAAGCCCGCCGCCGCGAAGCGGTCGGCGACGCCCTTGATCTGATCCTGCAGTCCCCACCACTCCTGGATCACGACGACGCCAGGCGCTCCCTCGGAGCGCGCCGGCAGCGCCAGGTACCCGGAGCCCGCGTGGCCGTCCGGCCGCGTGAACGAGATCATCTCTGCCATGCACTGCCCTCCGATCGTCCGCGCCTCTCGTCTGAGCCGAGCATAGGCCGCGCCCGCGCCGTCGACCAAGCACGCCTGACCGACCCGGCCGGTCGGGTGGGCGCAATTGCACGGCGTTCCCACCGCGTCCAAGATCCACCGGAGCCAGCCGTCCCGGGATCCGCCCGGAGCGGCCACGGCCGGTGCGCTGTCAGGGGACGGTTCCCGGGAAGAGGTTGGAGATGAATCGCTTCGTGCTCGGTTCTGCGGTGGCGGCTTGGATCGGGGCGCTCGTGGCGCCGGATGTGGCGCGCGCCGCATGCACCGCCCAGGTAGTGGGTAACAACTTCGTGATCTCCGGCTGCAACGCGGTGGTCGTGCAGAGCGGCGACGTGGACGTCCAGAGCGGCAACCTCGCGGTCAAGAACGGAACCGGCTCCACCGCCACCACCAACGGCAAGGGCAACATCACGGTCGGCTACAACGAAACCCGCGGCGGCGGGAACGACCGGCGCACCGGCTCGCACAACATCATCGTCGGCCAGCAGGACAACTTCACCCGCTACGGAGGCCTCGTCGTCGGCTTCAAGAACGAGACCAACGGCGACTGGTCGACGGTGAATGGCGGTTCGGAGAACGTCGCGAGCGGTCCCTTCTCCGCCATCGCCGGAGGACGAGCAAACGTCGCCAGCGGCGACTACGCGTCCATCACAGGTGGCCAGTACGGCCAGGCGATCGGCGGCTCCTCCATGGTGTTGGGCGGCTGGAACAACCAGGCGCAGACCAACTTCGCGATGGTGGCGGGCGGCAAGGACAACGTCGCCACCAGCACCACCCCGAACGACAGATACTCGCTCTCGTATGCATCGGTGACCGGCGGCCAGGGCAACACCGCAAGCGGCTCCTACGCTTCGGTGAGCGGCGGGTCGCACAACCTCGCGAGTGGCGACAGCGCTTCGGTGAGCGGCGGCGACTACAACCAAGCGACCGATTTCGCCGCGTCGGTCCTGGGCGGGCTGGGGAACGTCGCCGGCGCCTCCCCCGCTCCCGCGGTCCGGAACTTCACGCAGGTCCACGAGGCGCCGAGCGTCGCGGGCGGGCGGATGAACCATGCCAGCGACAGCGGGGCCTCGGTGAGCGGCGGGAGCGGCAACGGCGCGTCCTTCAGCGCCTGGGTCGGCGGTGGCTACTCGAACTTCGCAGGCGGGTCCGGCAGCGCGGTCAGCGGCGGGTACCAGAACACCGCGGGAGGCGTCACGTCCTCGGTCAACGGCGGGAGCGGTAACACCGCAAGCGGCGAGGACTCGACGGTCGGTGGTGGCGTCGCCCGCGCTGCCGCCAGTAGCGGGAACTGGACCGCCGGCGGCCTCAGCCAAGCGAACTGACCGAGCGGACTCACGGCCGGCCACGCACCGCGCTTGACTTATCTACTCACCAGTAGATAACGTGCGGCCGTCATGGGACGGCCGCGCCTCGCCGACAACGACGTCGCCACCTCCGAGCGCTTGCTGGAGGCGGCGCAGGCGGAGTTCGGGCGCGTCGGCTTCGACGGCGCCCGCCTCGAGGACATCGCGCGCGCGGCCGGCATCAGCCGGCCGTCGCTGCTCTACCACTTCGGCTCCAAGGACGAGCTCTACGCGGCCGCGGTGAACGACGGCTTCGGGCGGCTCGGCGAGGCGCTCACCGGCGCGATCGAGATGCCGGGCGACTTCCGGACCCGCTTCGACGAGCTGGTGCGGCGCTACCTCGCGTTCATCGACGGCAACCCGGGGCTGGTGCGCCTCATCCTCCGCGAGCTGCTCGACGGCCGCGGCCCGGGACACCAGGTGATCCTCACCGCCGGGCTGCCGATCCTCGACGGGATCGAGCGCTTCGTGCGCGTCGAGGGCCGCGGCCACGTCCGCCGCCAGCTCCCGGTGCGCGCCGCGATCCTCGAGCTGGTGGCCGGCGCCGTGATCCGCTCGGCCTCCGGCCCGCTGCGCGAGCCCTTGTGGGGCAAGACCGACCGCACCTTCGACGTCGTCCACACCCTGTTCTTCGACAGCCAACCCTGAGCACGCATCGCTCGAGGAGCCAACCCATGCACGCGTTCCAGATGATCCAGAACCTGGCGGCGAACTCGGACAACATCCGGGAGGCGATCCACATCCGGAACCCCAAGGTGCTGAAGGCGCTGCTGGGGCCGGCGACGCGCGGCTACGTGCTGCAGAAGGGCAAGGGCCACGAGGCGACCGACGTCACGACCAGCTACGACGCCCACTTCGTGTGGCAATACGGCCGTGACCACGCCGAGCTCGCCAAGCTCTTCCAGGCCGCCAAGGCCGGGCAGTGGAACTCCGACGAGGTCCTCGACTGGACCACGGACGTCGACCCGTACGACCCCAAGCGCGAGCTGATCCCCGAGGAGCTGCTGCCGCTCCCCGACCTGCCGTCCTACACCAGGCTCTCGAAGCGCGAGCGCGCCGAGCAGCGCGACGCGCTGCTGGCGTGGATGCTCAGCCAGTTCCTCCACGGCGAGCAGGGCGCGCTCTTCGCCGCGTGCCAGGTGACCGAGGCGGTCAAGTGGATCGACGGCAAGCTCTACGGCTCGACCCAGGTCATGGACGAGGCGCGCCACGTCGAGGTCTTCCACCGCTACCTCACCGAGAAGCTCGAGAAGCTCTACCCGATCAACGACAACCTCTACGTGCTCATCGACGCGCTCATGAGCGACTCGCGCTGGGACATCAAGTTCCTGGCCATGCAGATCATGATCGAGGGTCTGGCGCTGGGCGCCTTCGGCACGATCCGCTCGTCCACCAAGGAGCCGCTGCTCAAGGAGCTCCTCAAGTTCGTCATCACCGACGAGGCGCGCCACGTCCACTACGGCGTCGTGGCGCTGGGCGACTTCTACACCAAGGAGCTCTCGGAGAAGGACCGGCGCGAGCGCGAGGACTGGGCGTTCGAGATGTCGGTGCTGATGCGCAACCGCTTCCTCGCCCACGAGTTCTACGACGAGTACTACGCGCACCAGATGAAGCGCTCGGAGTGGAACAAGATCCTGCTCGAGTCCGAGTTCATGAACTTCTTCCGCAAGACCATGTTCAAGCGCATCGTCCCGAACCTGAAGCGGATCGGCCTGCTCTCCGACCGGATCCGACCGGCCTACGCGCAGATCGGGCTGCTCGAGTGGGAGAACGGCAAGGCCGCGCCCGAGCTCACGGCGAACGACCTGCTCGAGGCGTGAGCGGCGGCGCTACCGCTCGGCGCGGGCCTTGAGCGCGCGTACCATCCCACCGAAACCGTCTCGCAGGCCGGGGCCGGTCTTCCAGGGAAGCACGGGCACCACCACTCCGTCGAAGCGGGCGAGCTGCTCGAACCGCGTGCCGCCCGCGCTCGAATCGGCGAGGCGGAACGCGTGCTCGCCGTCGAAGAGGCCGGGGACCAGGAGCCGCGCCGCCCACGCGAGCTCGCGCTCGGGCTCGAGGCGCACGACGACCGGCCGGAAACGCATCGCGCGGCCGCCCACGGGCACGAACGTGACGTCGAGGACGCTGCCCACCGCGAGCCGGCCCGCCGCGCGGACGATGAACGGATTCCACTCGCGATAGCGCTCGAGATCCGTGAGCGCGTTCCACACGCGCTCACGCGGCGCGGCGATCTCGACGACGTGGCGGATGGTGCGCATCGCGCCCGAATCTGGCGCGCGCAGCCGCT
Source organism: uncultured bacterium (assembly GCA_964392195.1). Lineage (GTDB taxonomy): Bacteria > JADJOY01 > JADJOY01 > JADJOY01 > JADJOY01 > JADJOY01. The sequence continues at coordinate 8,996 of CAYMQR010000105.1, forward strand.
TCGCGGAAGCTGCGACACCTACCGAGCGGTAGGCTAGAGTCTCGGCGAACCCGGCACCCCCCTACCGCGTGGAGGGGAGGAGGAGAGACCCAGCATGATCGGCAACCCGTTCACCGAAGATCACGACATGTTCCGCAAGACCGTGCGCGACTTCGCCGAGAAGGAGTGCGCGCCGCATTCGGAGGAGTGGGACGAGGCGGGGATCTTCCCGCGCGAGCTCTTCAAGCGCGCCGGCGAGCTCGGACTGCTCGGCATCCGCGTCGACCCGAAGTGGGGCGGCAGCGGCCTCGACTGGTGGTACACGGCCGCTTACGCCGAGGAGCTGGTGCGCACCACCAACGCCGGCGTGAACATGGCGCTCATGGTGCAGAGCGACATGGCGACCCCGATCATCGAGGAGATCGGCACCGACGAGCAGAAGGCCGAGTTCCTCGCCCCTGCCGTCGCCGGCGAGAAGATCGCCGCGCTCGGCGTCTCCGAGCCGGGCTGCGGCAGCGACGTCTCGAACATCAAGACCGTCGCGCGCAAGGACGGCGGCGACTACGTGATCAGCGGCCAGAAGCTGTGGATCACCAACGGCACCCGCGCCGACTTCATCACGCTCGCGGTGCGCACCGGCGGCGAGGGCTTCGGCGGGATCTCGCTGGTGACCTTCCCGACCGACGTGAAGGGCTTCTCGGTCTCGAAGAAGATCAAGAAGATCGGAAACCTCGCGAGCGACACGGCGCTGCTCTACTTCGACGAGTGCCGCATCCCGCAGCGCTACGTGCTCGGCGAGGAGAACCAGGGCTTCTACCACATCATGACGAACTTCCAGGGCGAGCGGCTCATCGCCGCGATCGCCTGCGTCTCCGGCATGGAGAAGATGATCGCCGACTCGATCGAGTACGGAAACACCCGCGAAGCATTCGGCAAGCCGATCCTCAAGTTCCAGGTGTGGCGCCACAAGTTCGTCGACCACATGACCGCCATCGAGGCCGCCAAGCGCCTCACCTACCACGCCGTCGATCTCTACGACCGCAAGGAGTACTGCGTGAAGGAGATCTCGATGGCGAAGCTCTTCGCCGGCGACCTGGCACAGAAGGTCGTCTACGACTGCCAGCAGTTCCACGGCGGCTTCGGGTACACGACCGAGTACCACATCGGCCGCGCCTTCAAGGACGTGCGCCTCATCACCATCGGCGGCGGCACCAGCGAGGTGATGAAGGAGATCATCGGCAAGCTCGTGGGGATGTGAGGACTCATGACCCGTGAGCGAATGGAGAGGTTCTCCGAGCTGTCGCAGTTCGAGCTGGATCCGGCCTCGATCCAGCTCCTGCCGAAGAGCTTCTGCGAGCGCGAGCGGTGCGTCGTCCTCGGCAGGGTCGACCCGTCCAGCAAGGCCGCGGTGACGGTCGGCCTCCTCGACCCGCGCAACGCGCAGCTCGTCACCACGATCGAGAAGCGGCTCGGGCGGACGGTCGCCCCAGCCGGCTTGAATGGCTACGAGATCGACCGCGCGCTGGCCGCCGGCTTCGGCGGCGGCGCGCCCGCCGACGAGACCGCTCGCGAGGTCCCACGCATCGACCTGCGCGCGGCCCCGGCGCGCGACGACGCCAGCCCGTCGCAGCTCTTCGACGACCTCCTCGCCCACGGCCTCGCCAAGGGCGCCTCGGACATCCACCTCGAGTGCTACGAGGACGACGTCGACGTGCGGCTCCGGATCGACGGCGTGCTGCACCAGCTCCGCACGCCGCTCAGCCCGGCCAACGTCAAGCAGGTGGTGTCGCGGATCAAGATCCTCGCCGAGCTCGACATCGCCGAGCGACGGCGGCCCCTCGATGGTCGCATCGAGATCGAGGTCGTGGACGGCGGCGGAAAGAGCCGCGAGGTCGATCTGCGCGTGAGCACCCTGCCCGGCCTCGACGGCGAGGACGTGGTGATCCGCATCCTCGATCCGTCGATGGGGCTGCTCTCCATCGCGGATCTCGGCATGTCGAGCGGCGTGACGTCGCAGTTCACCGCGCTCCTCGACAACCCCGAGGGCATGGTGCTGGTCACCGGCCCGACCTCGAGCGGCAAGACCACCACGCTCTCGGCGGCGGTGTGCCGGCTGCGCGATCACCAGCGCAAGGTCATCACCGCCGAGGACCCGATCGAGATCCGCATCCCGAAGGTCAACCAGAAGCAGGTCGACAAGAACCTCACCATGGCGGACCTGGCGCGCGCGTTCCTGCGCCAGAACCCCGACGTGATGCTGATCGGCGAGATCCGCGACCTGATCACCGCCGACACCGCCACCAAGGCGGCGTCCACCGGACACCTGGTGCTCGGCACGCTCCACACCGCCGACGCCTTCGGCGCGATCACCCGGCTCCGCGCGCTCGGGGTCGAGAACTGGGACATCGCCGAGGCGCTGCTCGGCTGCGTCTCGCAGCGCCTGGTACGGCGGATCTGCGCGAGCTGCCGGGTCGAGGCGCCGCCCAGCGACGCTCAGCGGGCGCTGTTCGGCGCACGGCTCGACGGCCTAGCCACCAGCCGTGGGGCGGGCTGCGAGCGCTGCTTCGGCAGCGGCTACAAGGGCCGCACCGGGATCTACGAGCTGCTCGTCGTCGACGAGCAGCTCCAGGACCGGATCGCGGATGGCGTGAACACGTCGGACCTGCGCGCCGCGGCGCGGCGCGCAGGGTTCCACGGACTGCTGGAGGACGCGCTGGCGAAGGTGGCGAGCGGCGCCACCTCGCTCGACGAGGTCGTGCGCGTGCTG
>CAYMQR010000106.1:0-11691 GCA_964392195.1 uncultured bacterium
AACCATGCCGAGGACTCCCCGCCCACCGACCTGGCCAGGACGCAGCTCGCGTCCCCGCGCTCCGCTCGCCCGCGGTGCCGCCGACGGCCTTGGCGCCACGCGCGAGCGCACCGTGATGTTCGGCGCGCCCGCCGGTGGCGCCGGTGGCGGCGGCGATCTCCGCGGCGGCGCGTCGCCGGCGGGCGCGAGCGCGAAGCCGCGCTCGTGGGACGCCGAGGTGCGCGGCAAGCGCGTGCTGGTGGTCGGGGTGGCGCGCACGGGCCTCGCGGCGGCGCGCTTCCTCCTCGACCGGGGCGCCCGCGTGACGATCTCCGAGCGGCGTCCGCGCGCCGAGCTGCCCGCGGAGGTCGAGGCGCTCGAGCGGGCAGGCGCGACGATCGAGGCCGGCGGCCACGGCGAGTCGACGTTCGCGGAGCAGGACCTGATCGTGCTCAGTCCGGGCGTGCCGCTCACCCTCGAGCCGCTCGCGCGCGCCACGCGGCGCGGCGTGCCGGTGGTGAGCGAGCTCGAGCTGGCGTCCGCCTACCTGGCGGCGCCGGTGGTCGCGATCACCGGCACCAACGGCAAGAGCACCACCACCACGCTCATCGGCCTGGTCGGCGAGGCGGCCGGCCTGCGCACCTTCGTGGGCGGGAACCTCGGCACGCCGCTGATCACCGCGGTCGCGCAGGCCGCTCACCCCGAGCTCGCGGTGGTCGAGGTGTCGAGCTTCCAGCTCGAGGCGATCCACGACTTCCGGCCGCGGGTGTCGATCGTCCTCAACGTCACCGAGGACCACCTCGACCGCTACGCGAGCTTCGACGAGTACGTGCGCGCCAAGGCGCGCATCCTCGCGAACCAGGAGGGCGGCGACACCGCGATCCTGAACCACGACGACCCGGTGGTCCGGCGCCTCGCCGCCGAATGCCGCGGGCGCGTGGTGTTCACCAGCGTGCGCGGACGCCCGCCCGGCCCCGCGGCGTGGGTCGAGGGGGACCGCTTCTTCGTCGACCTCGGCGAGGGCGATCGCGAGGCCTACGACGCGAGCGGACTTCAGCTCGAGGGCGTCCACAACCGCGAGAACGCGATCGCGGCGCTCGGCGCGGCGCGCGTGCTGGGGATCGACGGTGGCGTCGCGATGGCCGCGATCGCCGGCTTCCCCGGCCTCCCGCACCGCATGGAGCGCGTCGCCGAGCACGACGGCGTGCGCTGGGTGAACGACTCGAAGGCCACCAACGTCGCCGCCGCGGCGCGCTCGCTCGAGGGCTACGCCGGCGGCGTGATCCTGCTCGCGGGCGGCGTCGACAAGGGCGGCAGCTACGAGCCGCTGGTCGCCGCGGCGCGCGGACGGGTGACGCGCGCGTTCGTGTACGGCGAGGGACGCGAGCGCCTCGCGGAGGCCCTCGAACGCGCGCTCCCGACGACGCGCGTCGACGACCTCGCGGGCGCGGTGGCCGGCGCCGCGGAGATCGCCCACGACGGCGACGTGGTGCTGCTCGCGCCGGCGTGCGCGAGCTACGACCAGTTCAAGAACTTCGAAGAGCGCGGCGCGCTGTTCCGCCGCCTGGTCGAGGCGCGCGTCGCGGCGTCGGCCACGCCGGCGCCCGGGAGCGGGGGGCGGCGGTGAGCGTGGTCGCGACGGTCGGCGACCTCGGCACCCGCGCGGCGGTGCCGTCGATCGCGCTCCGCGATCAGGCCGAGCGTCGCGCGCTGGTGGCGCGCGCGTGGGCGCTCGAGCTCGGCTTCCTCGTGCTGGTGGCGCTCGGGCTGGCGCTGGTGTGGAGCGCGTCGAGCCCGATGGCGCAGGCCCGCCACCAGTCGAGCACCCACTTCCTCGGCAAGCAGCTCGCGTGGGCCGCGCTCGCCGTGGTGGGCTTCTTCGCCGCGAGCCGCACTCCCCTCAAGGTGATCGAGCGGCTGTCGCTGGTCGGGCTGCCGGTGGTGATCGCGGCGCTCGTCTACCTGCTGCTGCCGGGCAGCGCGGGCGCGCACGGCGGCGCGGTGCGGTGGATCTCGCTCGGACCGGTCTCGGTGCAGCCCGCCGAGCCCGCCAAGGTGGCGCTGGTCCTCGCGCTGGCGCGCTGGCTGTCGCGGCTGCCGGTGCCGGACGGGCGCATCACCCTCACGGTGCTGGGCGTGGCGGCGATCCCCGCGCTGCTCGTCTACCTCCAGCCCGACCTCGGCACGGCGGTGGTGCTGATGGCGGCGACCTTCGTGCTGCTCTACCTGGCCGGCGCGCGCCTCGCCCACCTGACCGCGATCGTGTTCGCGGCGCTGCCCGCGCTGGCGTGGGCGATGGTCCACCACGAGTACCGGTGGCGGCGGCTGATCGCGTTCTGGGAGCCGTGGGAGAACGCCCGCACCCTCGGCTACCAAATCGTGCAGTCGTTCGTGGCCTTCGGCTCGGGCGGGTTGTTCGGACGCGGGCTCGGCGGCGGCACGCAGAAGCTCTTCTACCTGCCCGAGAGCCACACCGACTTCGTGTTCGCGGTGCTCGGCGAGGAGATGGGCTTCCTCGGCGTCGCGAGCGTCGCGGTGCTGTTCTTCCTGCTGATCGTGCAGGGCACGCGTGTGGCGCTCGCGGCCCGCGACCGCTTCGGCTACCTGCTCGCGGCGGGCCTGACCTGCCTCATCGGCCTGCAGGCGGCCGCTAACATGGCCGTCACCCTCGGCCTGGTGCCGACCAAGGGGCTCGCGCTGCCGTTCCTCAGCTACGGCGGCTCGGCGTTGCTCTCGAGCTCGGTCGCGCTCGGCTTCGTGCTGGCGGTCGATCGCCACTCGGCCTCGCTCACGCCGGGGCGGGAGGAGCGCTCATGAGGCTCCTGGTCGCGGGCGGCGGCACCGGCGGACACCTCTTCCCCGGGGTGGCGGTGGCCGAGCGCTGGCTGGCGGGCGGCGGTGACCGCGCTGTGGCGTTCGCCGGAACCACGAGCGGCGTCGAGGCGAAGCTCGTCCCCGAGCTCGGCCACCGTTTCTTCGCGGTGCGCGCCGGCGCGGTGGCGGGTGGCGGGCTGCTCGCGAAGCTGCGCTCGCTGGGCCGCGTGCTCCTCGGCGTCCACGACGCCGGCGCGGTGCTGCGCGAGTTCGACCCGCACGTGGTGCTGGGTGTGGGCGGCTACGCGTCGGTGCCGGTGATGCTGCGCTCGGTGCTGGCGCGCCGACCCACGGCGATCCAGGAGCAGAACGCGGCCCCGGGGCTCGCGAACCGGCTGCTCGGCAAGCTGGTGCGGCGCGTGTTCGTGACCTTCGAGAGCAGCCGCTCGCACTTCCCGGCGGGGCGCGCGGTGCTCACCGGCAACCCGATCCGTCCGAGCGTGCTGGCGCGCCTCGAGGAGACCCGCGACGTGCGCGCCGCCCGCGGCGCGAGCGCGGTGCCGTCGATCCTGATCTCGGGCGGCAGCCAGGGCTCGCGCTTCCTGAACGAGAACGTGCCCGCGGCGATCGCGCGCTGGGTCGCGGCGCGGCGCGCGGCGGACCCCGCTGCTGTGGCGCCGCGGATCGTCCATCAGACCGGCCGCGCCGACGAGGACGCGACGCGCGCTCGCTACGCCGCGCTCGGTCTCGCGGCCGAGGTCACCGCCTTCATCCGCGACATGGGCGCCGCCTACGGCGAGGCCGACGTGGTGGTCGCGCGCGCCGGCGCGGGGACGCTCTCCGAGCTCGCGGCGGTGGGCCTGCCCGCGGTGCTGGTGCCGTACCCGTTCGCGGGCGCCCACCAGGAGGCGAACGCGCGCGCCCACGCCGCGCTCGGCGCCGCGGTATGCGTGACACAGGGCGAGGCGAGCGTCGAGCGCCTCGCGAGCGAGCTCGGGCGGCTGCTCGACGATCCGGAGCTCCGGCGGCGGATGGCCGACGCGGCGCTCGGCGCGGCGCGGCTGCGCGCCGCGGACGACATCGCGGAGGCGTGCGCCGCGCTCGCCGCCGGCGGGGCGAGGTGAGCGATGTATCGCAAGGAGCATCGCATCCACTTCGTCGGCGTCGGCGGCAGCGGCATGAGCGGCATCGCCGAGGTGCTGGTCAACCTCGGCTACCGCGTGAGTGGCTCCGACCTCGCCGACAACGACGTCACGCGCCGCCTCGCCGGGCTCGGCATCACGGTGCGCCAGGGGCACGACGCCAGGCACGTCGCCGAGAGCGATGCGCAGGTCGTGGTGGTGTCGACCGCGGTCAGGAAGGACAACCCCGAGGTGGTCGAGGCGCGCCGCCGCGGGATCCCGGTGATCCCGCGCGCCGAGATGCTCGCCGAGCTGATGCGCATGAAGTACGGCGTCGCGATCGCCGGCTCGCACGGCAAGACCACCACCACCTCGCTCACCGCCGCGGTGCTGCAGGCCGGCGGGCTCGACCCGACGGTGGTGATCGGCGGGCGGCTGGTCGGGCAGGGGACCGGCGCGCGCCTCGGCAAGGGCGAGTTCCTGGTGGCCGAGGCCGACGAGTCGGACGGCAGCTTCCTGCACCTGGCGCCCACCATCGCGGCGGTCACCAACATCGACCGCGAGCACCTCGACCATCACCACTCGATGGAGAAGCTCCGCGAGGCGTTCGTCACCTTCGTCAACAAGGTGCCGTTCTACGGCCTCGCGATCCTCAACCTCGACCACCCGGTGGTGCAGGGGATCCTCCCCGAGATCGAGAAACGCTGGGTGACCTATGGTTTCTCGGCGCAGGCCGACTACACCGCCGTGGACGTGGAGCTGGCCGCGCGCCGCTCGTCGTTCGTGGTGCGCCGGCGCGGCGAGGATCTCGGCGCCGTGACGCTCGGCCTCGCCGGGCTCCACAACGTCCAGAACTCGCTGGCGGTGGTGGCGATCGCCGACGAGCTCGGCATCCCGTTCACCGCGGTGCGCGACGCGCTCTCGTCGTTCCAGGGGATCGAGCGGCGCTTCCAGATCCTCGGCGAGGAGAAGGGCGTCCTGGTGGTCGACGACTACGGCCACCATCCCGCCGAGATCCGCGCCACCCTCGAGGCGGCGCGCGCCGGCTGGGACCGGCGCATCGTGGTGGCGTTCCAGCCGCACCGCTACACGCGCACCCGCGACCTCGCCGACGAGTTCCACGGCGCGTTCCACCAGTCGGACGTGCTGATCGTGACCTCGATCTACGCGGCCAGCGAGGAGCCGATCCCGGGCGTGAGCGGCGAGGCGCTCGCCGAGGGCGCGCGGCTGCATGGGCACCGCGACGTGCGGTTCGTGGCGGCGCTGCCCGAGGTCGTCGACGCGCTCGCCGAGGTGGTGCGCGACGGCGACCTGGTCATCACGCTCGGCGCCGGTTCGATCGGCGGCATCGGACCGAAGCTGCTGGCGCGGCTTCGAGGTGAGGGAACGTGAGCGATGCCGAGCTCGGCACCGTCCCCGGGGATGGCGCATGGGATCCCATGAGCCGCTCGCCCCGGGGGCGCACCTCGACGGCGCTCGCCGCGAGCGCTTGCTCGCGGCGCTGCCGCGCGGCCTGCGCGAGCGCGCGCGTGCCGACGAGCCGCTCGCTCCCCACACCTCGTGGCGGATCGGCGGGCCGGCCGACCTGTGGCTCGAGGCGCGGTCGCTGCCCGAGCTGCGCGCCGTGCTGCGCGCCTGCCACGCTCAGCGCGTGGGCCTGCGCGTCCTCGGCGCCGGCTCCAACGTGCTGGTCGCCGACGAGGGCGCGCGTGGCGTCATCCTCGCGCTCGGCGGCCTGTTCGAGCGGGTGGTCGAGGAACGCGCGGGTGCTCGCACGCTCCGGCTCGTGGCGGGCGCAGGCGTGCGTCTCACCGCGTTCGCCCGCCGCATCTCGAACGACGGCTGGTCCGGGCTCGAGTTCGCGGTCGGCATCCCCAGCACCGTGGGAGGGGCGCTCGTCATGAACGCCGGCGCTCACTCGAGCGAGATGAAGGACGTGGTGCGCTGGGCGGAGCTCGTCCGCGCCGACGGCGCGCTCGAGCGCGTGACGGCCGAGGAGCTCCGCTTCGGTTACCGCCACACCCGGCTGCCCGCGGGCGCGGTGGTGACGCGCGTGGGGCTGCGCCTGCGCCGCGCCGAGCCCGGCACGATCCGCGAGCGGGTCCGCGCGCACCTCGACTACCGCAAGCAGACCCAGCCGCTCACCGAGCCGAGCTGCGGTTCGGTGTTCGTGAACCCCGCGGGTGGTTCGGCCGGACGGCTGATCGAGGACGCGGGGCTCAAGGGGCGGCGCATCGGCGGCGCCGAGATCTCCACCAAGCACGCCAACTTCATCGTGAACGTCGGCGGCGCGCGCGCCGCCGACGTGATCGCGCTGGTGCGCGAGGCGCGCGAGCGGGTGCGCGCACGCGCCGGGATCGAGCTCGTGCCCGAGGTCAAGCCGTTCGGAGACTTCTCCGGCGGACGGCCGTGGTGAGCGGCGGACGGGACGCGAGGACGGGAAGGGACGGAGAGCGATGGCACGGGTAGCGGTCCTTCTGGGTGGGATGAGCGCCGAGCGCGAGGTGAGCCTCGTGACCGGCGAGGCGTTCGCCGCCGCGGTCGAGCGCCTCGGCCACGAGTGCCTGCGCATCGACGCCGGCACCGACCTCGCCGCCCGCCTCGCCGCCGCCCGGCCCGACGTCGCCCTGATCGGCCTGCACGGCAAGTTCGGCGAGGACGGCGCCATCCAGGGCCTGCTCGAGGTGCTCGGCATCCCGTACACGGGCTCGGGTGTGCTCGCGAGCGCGGCGGCGATGGACAAGGTCATGTCCAAGCTGCTCTTCGAGCGCGCCGGCATCCCGACCGCGCCGTTCGTCGTCCACCGCCGCGGCGACGCCGAGCCCACTCCGCCCGGTGGCTTCCCGTGCATCGTGAAGCCCGCGAGCGAGGGCTCGAGCGTGGGCGTGAGCCTGGTCCACGGCGCGGGCGAGCTCGCCGTCGCGCTCGAGCTCGCGCACCGCTACGACCCGGTGGCGCTCGTCGAGCGCTACGTGAAGGGCCGCGAGATCCAGGTCGCGCTCATGGACGGCGAGGTTCTCGGCACCCTCGAGATCGTGTGCGAGGGACACGAGTTCTACGACTACCAGACCAAGTACACGGCCGGGCTCGCTCGCCACCTGTGCCCGGCGCCGCTCGCCGGGGACGTGAGCGCGCGGCTCGTCGAGCTGTCGCGTCGCGCCAACGAGGTGCTCGGCTGCGAGGGCGCGGTGCGCGCCGAGTTCCTGCTCGAGAACGATCGCGAGCCGTGGATGCTCGAGCTCAACACCCTGCCGGGCATGACGCCCACCAGCCTGGTGCCGGAGATCGCGGCGCACGCGGGGATCGGCTTCGACGAGCTCGTGGCGCGTCTGATCGCCGGCGCGCGGCTCAAGATCCCGCGGCTCGGGAGCGGCGCATGACGACGACCCGGCGGCGCGTGTCGCGCCGCAACCGGACCCGCGCCGCGCTGGCGGTCGCCGCGGTCGCCGCGCTGGGAGGCGCCGCCGGCTTCGGCTGGGCGCGGCTCGAGCGCGCGCCGTGGATGCGCGTCGAGCAGGTGAACGTGCGCGGGCTCGCGCGGCTCTCGGCCGAGGAGGTCGTCGCGTACGCCGGGCTCACGCGGCGCGAGGGCCTGCTTCGCGTCGCCACCGACAAGCTCGCGGAGCGGCTCGCGGCGCACCCCTGGATCAAGCACGTCGAGGTGCGGCGCGCGTGGCCGCCGGCGGTGGTGATCGAGGTCGAGGAGCGCCGGCCGGTGGCGTGGGTGCTCGACGACCGGCCGTGGGTGATCGACGCCGACGCGCACCCGTTCAAGGCCTGGGACGTCGCCGACCGGCTCGACCTGCCGGTGGTGACGGGCATCGACTCGGGGACCGGCGAGCCGGGCGACGCCGAGCTCACGCGCCAGTCGCTCGAGGAGGCGGTGGCGGTGCTCGACGAGCTCGCGCGGCTCGAGCCGCCGCCCGCGTTCGACGAGCTGCACCGCGGCCCGGAGGGCCGCTGGTCGATCGTCGCGCCGAGCGGGAGAGAGATCGTGCTCGGAGACCGTGCCGGGGCGGCGCGGGCATGGGAGAGGTACCGGGGTCTCGCGCCGCGGCTCGAGGTGGAGGCGGGACCGGACGTGTTGCGGGTGGACGTCTCCGATCCGCGGGACGCCTACGTGCTGACCGCGAGCGGCGGCGCGCAGGCGCCGCGAGCGACGCACGCCACGGCGCCGCGGAGTGGGGCGACGCGCCTCTGAGGGCGGGTCGCGAAGGGGGAGATCGCATGTCGAGAAGAGAGAACCTGATCGTGGGCCTGGACATCGGCACCACGAAGATCTGCGCGATCGTCGCCGAGCGCCGCTCCGATTCCGTCGAGGTGATCGGAGTGGGCGTCGCGCCGTGCGACGGGCTGCGCAAGGGCGTGGTGGTGAACATCGAGGCGACGGTCACCTCGATCCGCAAGGCGATCGAAGAGGCCGAGAGCATGGCCTGCTGCGAGATCGACGGGGCCTACGTCGGCATCGCGGGCGGCCACGTCAAGGCGATCAACTGCCACGGCGCGATCCCGCTCAAGAGCGGCGAGGTGCGGCCGATCGACGTCCAGCGCGTGATCGAGGCCGCCACCACCGTGGCGATCCCGATCGACCGCGAGGTGATCCACACCATCCCGCAGGAGTTCGTGATCGACGGCGAGGAGGGGATCCGCGACCCGGTCGGCATGAACGGCGGCGTGCTCGAGGCGTGGGTGCACATCGTCACCGGCGCGGTGTCGGCGGCGCAGAACCTGGTGAAGTGCGCCAACAAGGCCGGGCTCACGGTGCACGACATCGTGCTCCAGCCGCTCGCGAGCGCCGAGGCGGTGCTGAGCAAGGACGAGAAGGAGCTGGGCGTGGCGCTGATCGACATCGGCGGCGGCACCTCGGACCTGGCGATCTTCGCGGACGGCGCGGTCAAGCACAGCTCGGTGCTGCAGCTCGCGGGCAACCAGATCACCGGCGACGTGGCGCTCGGGCTGCGCACGCCGGTGAGCGAGGCCGAGCGCCTCAAGCTCAACTACGGCTGCGCGCTCGCCTCGATGGTGGACGACGACGAGGTGATCGAGGTGCCGAGCCTGGGTGGGCGGCGCCCGCGGGTGATCTCGCGGCACGCGCTCGCGGAGATCATCGAGATGCGCGTCGACGAGACCCTCCAGCTCGTCGACAAGGAGATCAAGAAGGCGGGGCTCGAGGACGCGATCGCGTCGGGGATCGTGCTCACCGGCGGCTCGGCGAACCTCGTCGGCCTGCCCGAGCTCGCCGAGCGGATCTTCGACCTGCCGGTGCGGCGCGGTGCGCCGCGCGACATCGGCGGGCTCGGCGAGGTGGTGTCGAGCCCGAAGTACGCGACCGGCGTGGGGCTGGTGCTGGCCGGCGCGCGCAACGGCCACGAGAGCAAGTTCCGCATCCGGGACGAGAACATCTTCTCGCGCGTCACGATGCGGATGAAGGAGTGGTTCCAGGAGGTGTTCGTGTGACGGGGGACCGCGGTGGAGGGAGCGGGCGCGGTGGCGCGTCCGGAGGCAGGGGTGGAGTTCGTTCGAATCGGCAAACCAGGGGAGGGCAGATGGAGATGAAGTTCGAGCTCGCGAACGGGGACGGGCGGCCGCAGGCCGTCATCAAGGTGGTGGGTGTCGGGGGCGGCGGCGGCAACGCGATCAACAACATGATCGCGCAGGGGCTCCAGGGCGTGGACTTCGTGGTGGTCAACACGGACGCGCAGGCGCTCAAGCTCTCGCACTCCACGAGCCGCGTGGCGATCGGTGGCCGGCTCACCAAGAACATGGGAGCGGGCGCCAATCCCGAGGTCGGCCGCGCCGCGGCCGAGGAGGACGTCGACGCGATCCGCGAGGCGCTCCAGGGCTGCGACATGGTGTTCATCACCGCCGGGCTCGGCGGCGGCACCGGCACCGGCGCGGCGCCGATCGTCGCCCAGTGTGCGCGCGACGTCGGCGCGCTCACGGTGGGAGTGGTGACCAAGCCCTTCCTCTTCGAGGGGCCGCGGCGCCGCAAGATCGCCGACCAGGGCCTGAAGGAGCTCAAGCGCTGCGTCGACACGGTCATCACCATCCCGAACCAGCGGCTGGTGACGCTCGCGGGCGACGACCTCGAGCTGCTCGACGCCTTCCGCATGGTCGACGACGTGCTGTTCCAGGCGGTCAAGGGCATCGCCGACGTCATCACCGAGGTCGGCTACATCAACGTCGACTTCCAGGACGTCCGCACCATCATGAGCGAGAAGGGCATGGCGCTCATGGGCAGCGGCATCGCCGACGGCCCCGACCGCGCGGCGCGCGCGGCGCGTGCGGCGATCGAGAACCCGCTGCTCGAGGACGTCGACATGCACGGCGCGCGTGGCGTGCTCGTCAACGTCACCACGTCGAGCGCGGTCAAGCTCCACGAGGTCACCGAGGCGTGCAGCATCATCCAGGAGTCGGCGCACGAAGAGGCGACCGTCATCTGGGGCCAGGTCATCGACCCGATGATGGAGGGCCGCATGCGCGTCACGGTGCTCGCGACCGGCTGCGGCCGCGACGAGATCGAGGAGGCGCCCGTGCGCGACGCGCGCGACAGCCGCCCGATCGCCACCGCGGTGGTGAGCTCGCTGCGCTCCACGGCCCGCCCCGAGCCGGTGGCGGTCCGCGAGCGCGAGCCGGTTCGCGAGCGGGAGCGGGAGCGCGAGATCGAGCCGCCCAAGCCGGCGGCGCGGCCGATCCGGCCGCTGGTCAGCGACTCGCGCTCGTTCACGAGCGAGCCGGACGCCGTGCGGGCGCCGGTGGTGCGCCCGGAGCGCAAGCCGGAGAGCGACCGCTCGCGGTCGTGGCTCTCGGCCCCCGGCACGAGCGGCAGCGAGCGCTACTCCACGGCGCCGCGCGGCGGCGAGCGTGGCCAGGCCCTCTACGACGACGGCCGTCCCGGCTTCGACTCGATCTCCCTCGACCAGCTCAACGGCTTCTACGGCGACGACGACGATCCCATGAACACGCCGCCGTGGGCCCGCCCGCCCGCGAAGCACTCGTGAGGCACGCATCACCCTGACTCCGTCTTCCTGCTTCTCCTCTTCTTCCGCCCCCGCTTCCGTCCCCTGGAGCACCTCGCCCCGGTGCCCAGGGGGCGGAAGCACCTACCCACGCGGAACCGCGCGCCCTCGCCCCTCGGCCGACCCGGCCACGACGATTTGACACCCCGGCGCCAAGCCTCGTCCTCCGGGGCCAGGCGGCGCGTGGCGAGCTTTCCGGCCGTTTCGCGGCGGATGACGAAATCATTGTGATTTCCGTCGCCCTGCCGATGAGAGGAGGGAGGGCACGACGCTTGCTCAACCGACCGGGCGAGCAAGGAAGAGCGAAAGGAAGATCAGGCGGACGATCGACGAGCCAACCACGCAGCACGTGAAGCCGAGATGACCATGAACCGCGACGAGAAGAACGATCCGCAGGAGCTGGAGACCACCCTGCGAGAGACCATGACTCCCATGGAAGCGAGTCGCGAGCTTCACATCCGGCCACCGAAGCAGCCGCGTAGCGCGCCGAGCTTCCCGTCGGTGCTCTGTCCCGGACGCGACGTGATGCAGGCCGCCGAGGTGTTCGGCGCGTGCCTCGCGGTGCTCGCGAGCGGGCGGATCCCGATCGTCGAGGAGCCGCTCGCCTGAGGCGCGACCGCGCCACCCAACTCCAGGTCCCTTTCTCGTCTCGCCCCAGAGGGGGGAACGGTAGCTTCGCCGCCACCGTTCCCCCCTCACCCCTTTCCTTGCGGGGGGATTTTCAATCCCCCCGCCCCGTCGGGAGTGAATCCCGACGG
>CAYMQR010000107.1:0-1549 GCA_964392195.1 uncultured bacterium
AGATGCTGCTCTCGGAGATCCCCTCCGGCGCGCGCGCCGGGGAACAGGCGGTCTCCGCGAGCCAGACCTACACCGAGCACCGCCTGCGGTTGGCGCCGGTCGCGAGCTTCTTCGAGCAGGCGAGCGTCCACGCGGAGCTCGATCTCTTCACCGGGATGCTGTCGGGCGACACCTCGGGCCGCGAGCACATGTACTTCGCGCAGCCGCCGCAGCGCTGGAACGAGATCGACGGCGGGGACCTCGACGACTTCATCCCGCTCCACCTGCGTCACCTCTACGGACGCTGGGAGTCGCCCGCGGGGCGCCTGCAGGTGGGCCGCATGGGGAGCGACTGGGGCCTCGGGCTGCTGGCGTCGAGCGGTGGCGAGGGCCGCAACGACTTCGGCGACGCGTACTACGGCGACATCGTCGATCGCGTGCTGTTCGCCACCAAGCCGCTCGCCATCGTGCGGGCGCTCTCCGGCGCGGATCCCGCGGCGAAGGACGATCCCGTCATCCTCGCGTTCGCCTACGACTGGAACGTGGTCCGCGACAACCTGCTCAAGCGCGAGGAGGACAAGCGCGACCTGGTGCGCGCCTCGAGTCCCGGCAGCACGATCGAGCTCACGCAGCCGCCCGAGGACGACGAGGCGCAGCAGTGGGTCGGCGCCGTGCGCGTCGAGACGGAGCTCTTCGAAGGCGGCTTCTACACGGCCTACCGCGACCTCGTGCACCAGGACGTGCTGCTGCCCGCGGCGAGCCGCCCGCCCGAGGAGTTCCTGCGGGCGTGGGTGTTCGACGTCCACGGCAAGCTCACGCTCACGCCCGGGTTCCTGGGCGGGCGCACGCTGTTCGCGGAAGCCGAGCTCGCCGCCATCACCGGCGAGACCAACCTGACGGTGTCGCGCATCGCGCAGTCACCCGCGGATCCGTTCCCCGAGAGCGACGTGGAGCAGCTCGGGCTGATCGCGCGCGGGGGCGTGCGCTCGGACTCGTTCGACGTGATCCTCGAGGGGGGCTACGCGTCGGGCGACGCGGATCCGTTCGACACCGAGGTCCGGAACTTCCGCTTCCATCCCGATCTCAACGTCGGGCTGATCCTCTTCGAGAGCCAGCTCGCCGAGACCTCCGCCGCGTCGGCGCGGAACGCGGCGCTGGTGTTCGACGAGGGCGGACCGGTGCGCACCCTGGGGGCCGACCTGCTCGCGACCAACGGCGGGGTCACGAACGCGATCTTCCTGAGCCCGCGGGTGAAGGTGCGCCCGTGGGAGCGCCTCGAGGCCGTGCTGGGAGTCCTGTGGGCGCGCACCGCCACCGACTACGTGGACCCCGCGACGGACTTCATCCAGAGCGGCGCCTTCGGCGTCTTCAACCCCTTCGGTGCCCCGGCGTCGAACCACGAGCTGGGAGTCGAGGTGGACGTGGCGCTGCGCTACACGTTCCCGCTCGCGTGGTCGGACCTCGAGGTCGGCCTCGAATACGGCCACCTGTTCCCGGGCAACGTGTTCGAGAACAACGAGGGCGAGAGGATGGACGACGTCGACCTGGTGCGAGGCCGCCTCACGTTCCG
>CAYMQR010000107.1:1649-11674 GCA_964392195.1 uncultured bacterium
GGCGCGAGGGATCGGCCGGGTCGGCCTGCCATTCGCGGCGGATGCGGCAATCCCACTCGGGGCGCCACTCGGCGCCGGCGGCGCCCAGGAACGCGCCCATCTGCGATTGCGACGACTGGGTGTAGAGACCGTAGTAGCCGGGCGCGTGGTCGGGGCCGCGCTTGGGCAGGCCGTGGTACTCGTGGGCCTTGCCGAAGGGCAGCCTCAGCGCGGCGCGGCCGTTGCCGGTGTCGACCGGCGCGAAGGGAGCGAGCGGCGCCGCCGCGTCTTCCCGGCACAGGCGGCAGTACGGCGAGTCGTCGCCCTCGGTGCACGTGAACTCGGGGCTCTCGATCCTCGGCAGGGTGCAGTTGTTGCCGTCGGCGTCCTCGGGGTCGTAGAGGGGAAACCGGAACGGCTCGTACGGCCGGTCGAAACCGAGCAGCACCTCGCGCTCGATCAGCCGGTCGTTCAGCGCCAGGACCGCGGCGAGGTCCGTCCCCGGGTCGCCGAGCATCCCCGCGGCGCGCGCCAGCGCGAGCTGGTTGTTGATCGGCACCGTGAGGTCGCCCGGGTCGGTGAGCTGGAGCACGTTCTTGGGCCGCCAGCCCGGGGGTGGATCGAGGAACCAGCGCGGCGCGTAGTTGATCGGATCGGCGGCCTCGAGCGTCATCTGCGCCAGGCTCACGAAGCGGCGGAAACGCGGCGTGTTGCGGTCGAGGCCGAAGCCGCGCAGCGGCGAGATCACGTCGAGCTGGTCGACGAGCGCCCCGGCCGCGTCGAACGACGAGAGCGTGACCGGGTCGCCCTCGTCGGCAGCGACGCCGATCACGAAGCCGCCGTCGGCCATGACGTCGACCCACTTGTCCTCGCCGTTCACCCGGTTCTCGCCGTGGACGCGCCCGCCGGCGCGGGTCGCGAGGCTGCCCAGCTCGAACGAGCGCAGGTTGTTCTCGGCCCGCACCCCGACCGAGCCCGCGGGGACGCCGTCCCCGCCCGGCCCGGCGACGAACACCGGCCCCAGGACCTCGTAGTAGATGCGGTGCATCACGTCCTTGAGGTCGCTACGCAGCATCACGTCGGTGAGCCCGCCGCCGGGCACGATCGGGACGCCCGCGTCGATGCGGCGCTCGGCGCCGATCATGACGCTGCTCACGATCCCGCCCAGCGAGATGCCGCTCTGGAAGTAGCGCTGCGGACCGGCGGCGGCGCTCGGCCGCCCGCCGGCAGGGTACGGCTGGTAGAGGACGGTCCCGCCGACGTCGAGGACGCCGTCCATGTTGAAGTCGCCCGCGGCGAGGTGCCGGAAGGCTTCCTCCGGCGCGAGCTCGTGGGGCGGGCGCGACGGCGGCGCCGGCACGCCCGCCTGGTCGAAGTGCTCCAGGATGCGCAACAGCTGCATCAGGTCGATCACGGTCTGGCGCACCACGTCGCGGGTCTTGAAGGTGTCGGCGCTCCAGAAGTTGGCGCCGTTGTCGGGGAAGCCGTCGCCGCTCAGGTCCACGGCGCGCCCCTGCACGGCGAGCGCGTCGAAGAAGCCGATGGAGAGGATGCCGTCGAGGATCTCGTCGGGCGTGCCGCCGACCGGCTTGGAGCCGAAGAGCCGCGACAGCAGCCGCAGCACGACCTCCTGCAGGGACTCGGGCAGGCCCTCGAAGAGGTCGAGGATGTCCTTGCGGCTCAGCACCGGACCGTGGCCCACGGCGTCGATGGCCATGACCGCGATGCCGTTGCGCGCCAGGGCGTTGGCGGAGGCGATCGCCTCGAAGCGGATGCTGCCGTTGCCGTGGCAGTAGAGCGTCACCGGGAAGGGCGGCTGGTGTTCGGCGGTGGCCTTCGGCACGCACAGGATGAACGGCACGTCCTCGACGCCCACCGTGGCGCGGCCGGTGGTCAGGTCGATGTCGAAGAGCTCGTCCGGTGTCGCGCGGAAGTTCGGGGTCTCGAACTGCCCGAGCACGCAGTAGTCGATGTGCTCGAACGACAGCATCGCGTCCGCGATCTCGGGGAATAGCGGAGTGGCGATCTCGAGGAGCTGCCCGAAGACCTCGGGCTCGAAGAGGTAGGGGTTCTTGATCCCCTCCGCCACTTCCTTCTCGAGGAAGGGAATGCCGATCGGGGTCACCTCGCCGAGCACCGCGGGATGGTCGGACGCCAGCCACCCGAGCGGCCCCTCGCCATCCATCCCGGCGGCCACTCCGTCGAACACCTCCGAGATCGACTGGGTGGTGAACGACCACGCGAACGCGACGTCGGCGGCCTCCACCCCCGCCGCCGCGAGGTGGGGCAGCGCAGCGCGCACCGCGTCGACCTGGGTCGCGTGAACGGCGTACGGGAAGCCCTCGGGCGCGCAGGCGCTGGCGCCGTTGCGGTCGCGGACACCCTTGGTCACGACCATCACGTATTCGGTCTTGGGACGCAACGGCAGCAGCGGCCGCATGATGAGGGTGTTCGTCTCCTTCTCGTAGAAGGTGAGGGTCTCGGCCTCGCCGTCGCCGTCGAGGTCCTCGCGGTTGTCGGGCCGGAACGCGAGCTGCTCGTCGACCTCGGCCCCCTGGTAGAGAGCCTGGAGATCGCCGCGCGCGTTGCGGCCGTAGGTGTAGGGCGGGAACGACCGGCCGCCCGGCGGGAACGGGAACTCGTCGACGTGGATCGGGAAGCTCGCGCCGTTGCGATCGTCGAGCGGCACCAGCCGGCTGCCCCAGTACGGAACGCCCTCGCCCAGGTCGACGAGGAACACGGTGTTGGCGGCCGGATCGTCGAGGCGCGTGGGATCGCTGGCGAAGGACGAGAGGTCGAGCGGGTGGTCGGGATCGAACCCGACCGTGATCGGGGCGAAGGTGCCCCAGCCGTCGAGCGCCGAGAGCGCCCGCCGCACCGACTGCTCGAACACGGTGGGCGCGAACACCCGCACGTTCACGCGCCGGCCGGTGGGCGACGTCGTGTCGATGACCGTCGCGACGTCGTTGGGCAGCGGCACCTCGGGGGTGTATTCGGTGAGCGGATCGAAGACCACGCGCGGGCCGTCGGAGCAGCTCGCGACCAGCTCGGCCGGCTCGAGGGAGCCACCGTCGCCGCAAGCAGCGGTGGCGAGGAGGAGCGCCATCGCCAGCGATCGGTGGAGCCGCCCGCGTAGCGCCGCGAGCGTGTTCCGTGCAGGACCCAACCGTGTCACGTCACCAAGCATCGAGCGCACCCGGGATCGGCGAGGATATGGACGCCGCTGGCCGCGCCGAGTGTGACTCAAAGCCCCGACCTCGACCAAGCCCGGGCCGGGGGTCGGGAGCGCGGTCGTCGCGGAGGGTCGCGCGCCGCGCGACCGGCGATACGGGAGGGCGTGAGCGTCGCCGCGGTCGTCGTTCTCCGTAGGCCGCTCAGCGGACCCACTCGGCGACGTGCGCCACGACTTGGCGCTCGGTGGGGTCGAGCTGGTCCCAGGCGTCCTTGGCCGTGAGGTCGAAGGCGGCGTCGGTGTGGAAGCAGCAGCCGAGGGAGCCGGCGGCTTTGCTGGAGCGGAAGCTCGCCTCGAACTCGCTCACGGGCCAGCCCTCCGCGGGCGAGGTGGAGTGGCCGTTCCGTGCGGGTTCGTGGTGGTGGATGGGGATGCCGGGAAGGGCGGCGGCGAGGGTCTTCGCGTTCGGGCCTTCGTTGGCACCCCAGCCTTTCGCGCGCGGGAAGTGGGGCAGCAGGATCTCGCCCTTGGTGTCGCGGAAGAGCAGTTGGTAGTCCTTGGGCAGACCTTCGATGGAAGCCGAGCACGACGCTCCCACGATGCAGGTTCGCGGCACCGAGCGCGCCACGGCCATCAGCTCGGCGAAGCGACCGGGGGAGGTGTGGCCGGTGTCGGGCGAGCCGTGGCCGCCGGCGCCGCGGACCTCGGCTTCGTTGTCGAGGTCGACGATCCTGAGCGCCGGGTGCTTGCCCCAGCGCGTGAGCACGTTGCGCACCGCGTTCTTGTGGGCGGCGATGTCGTAGCCCTCGGCGCTCTTCTTGATCGCGTCGTAGTGCGAGGTCTCGAGCGTGAGGTCGAACGAGACGCCCAGCGACGCGCCGAGGTCGAGCGCCTGGTCGAGCTTCTCGGCCTGGGTGGAGATGAGGTTGCCCTTGCGGTCGAGGATCCGCGACGCGGCCGAGGGCCGCTCCCAGTCGACCCACACCCGCACGTTGCCGAAGCCCGCGGCGCGGATGCGGGTGAGGTCGCGCTGGATGCGCTCGAGGGGCGCGCCGCCGAGGCCGTAGTACGAGAAGCAAGCGGTGAAGGTGCCCCTCGTGAACTGCTTGGCGAGCGGCGGGACGGGCGGGAGATCGGCGGGGACCACCACGGCCGGGGCGGTCGGCTGCGGGCTCGGGCCGGGCTCGGCGGCCGCGTTTCCCACCGCGCCGATCACGCGCACGTCCTGCGCCTCGGCGCCGTCGATGACGGTGAAGGGCCACGCCCACAGCTCGCGGCCGTCGGCGGCTTTGACGTCGAGGGCGTAGTCGCCGGGCTCGAGGCCGCCAGGGACGTCGAAGAAGCCGGCGCCGCGCGGGTCCTTCGCGCTGAGCAGGTCGATCGGCTTGGCCGCGGCGAGCGCCGCGGCGCGGCCGTCGAGCGCGCCGAGGACGCGGCCGGCGTGGGCGCGCGCGCCGACCAGCGCCGACCAGCCGCGCGCCGCGGTGGCGCGGTAGAGGAACGCGCGGCCGGTGATCGGCGTGCCGTCGGCGTCGACCACCCGCCCGTGGGCGCGGACGTTGGCGCGCCGCTTCTGGGTCAGCTCGAGGAGCACGGCGCGCTCGTCGGGCCGCAGGTCGCCGGCGCGGATCCGCTGCGAGAGCCCGAGGGCGATCTCGACCACCTCGTGCTCGGCCTTGGCGAGGTCGATCTCGAGCGGGCGGCTCTGGGCGGCGGCGCGCTCGAGGGCGGCGAGGGTGAGAAAGGGGAGGGCGCGGACGATCTTCGGCCAGTAGCTGGCCGCGAGCGGCGGGCGGTTGCCGCGCTCGACCTCGCCGACGTAGGCGTCCGAGACGCCGATCGCACGTGCGAGCTCGCCCTGGCTGAGGTGGGCGGCCTTGCGCTCGGTGCGCAGCAGCTTGCCGAACGGGGTGGCGCGGGTGGGCATGGGCGCGGCCTCCTCGGGTGCCACAAGTTGCCAGCAGGAACTACCACAAATTGTGGCAGAAACGGCCACAAGGCGCCAGTAGAAAATACCACAAACCGCCAGTTTTTCGTTCGAGTGACGGGCGAAATTAGCGCGCAAGCCACTTGAAATCGTGCTTCAGGGGCTGATCTTGATCCTCTGAGGGCCGCCGTATGCCCCTGCGCCGCCCGGCGACCCCACGACCGGCTTCCGCGCCCCGCGCACCCGACATCCCAGGCCGCCGCTCGCTGCGGCGCTCCGATGCCGCGGCCTCCCGGCCGGCCGACCGCGCGCGCCGATTGCGCCGCCCTTCATCGGACTGGTACCGTCGCTCGTCCGGCGTCGGCGTCCCGCCGCCGTCTCCCTCACCCCGCACCAGGAGGTTCGATGAAGCGCTCGAGATCGAGTGTTCGCCCGCGGCTCGCCGCCGGGGCGACGGCCGTGGCCGCCGCGTCGTCGCTGTGGATCGCCGGGACGGCGCACGCCGCCGACTGCGTCACGAACTCGACCGTGGCGCCCGGCTACAGCATCGGCACCCTGGGCGCGGGTCTCACGACCAACCAGATCACCTTCACCAACCCCGGCTCGCGGTGGGGCGAGGGGATGTACATCGCCAACCCGAACGGGCCGCCGGCGGTGCTCAAGGTCACCTCGGGCGGCGCGATCGCGCCGTTCCCGCTCGATCCGATGATCCCGCCCGACGGCGTCGGCGTCACCGTGGCCGAGGGTCCGTCGCTGCCGAACGCGATGTTCATCTCGGCCGGCGTGTCCGGCTCGGTGGGCAGCGGCATCTACGAGCAGACGCTCGGCGGCGTCGGCAGCGTCTTCAAGGTACCCAACTTCCCCGCCGAGGACGGCGCCTACTACAAGCTCGTCGAGCTGCAGGCGGGCCCGAGCGGCAACACCATGTCCGCCGTGAGCATCTTCATGTGCGGCGGGCTGTGCGCCGCCCTCGACGTGACCGACCTCGACGCCTCCGGCACCTTCCTCGGGCGCTTCGGCGTGCAGGCCGGGCAGATCGGCTCGTTCGCGCTGCCGAACCACGCGGTGAGCCCCGCGGGCAGCGGGTTCCCCGAGACGATCTACTCGTCGTTCGACGACGGTCTGGCGAAGTCGTCGACGTACTGGAGCGGCTCGACGTTCGCCACCACGCTGCCGGCCACGTTCCCGTCCAGCGGGACCGAGGCCAACCTCTACGGCGACACGGCGTTCGGCGGCGGCGTGGTCGGCTTCGGCAACGACCTCTACGTGCTCTCGATCACCACGGACACGAGCCTCGTCGCGTACCAGACGAGGATCCACCGGGTGAACCCGTTCGGCGTGGCGCAGCTCATCGCCACGGTGCCGGTGGCGGACTCGTCCATCTCGCCGGAGACGATCGGCGGCCTGGCGTTCGGCCGCGGCGGCAGCTTCGGCACCGACCTCTACTTCTCGGCCGGCGATCTCATCTGCCGTCTCGGCGCGCCCGACCAGGACGGCGACGGCGTGCTCGACTCGGTCGACAACTGCCCGACGGTCGCCAACCCGACGCAGGTCAACACCGACGGCGACGCCCTCGGCGACGCGTGCGATCTCTTCCCGACCAACCCGAGCTGCACGATCGTGCCCGGCTCGGACGCTCGCGACGCCAGCATGGCGTGGCCGTGGATCGCGCCGGTGGCGATGATCGGCGTGCTGCGCGCGCTGCGGCGCCGGCGTTGACTCGGAGGGCCCGCCTCCTGGCGGGCCGCGGGCTCTGACGCCGCGGACGGCCGGGAGGCCGTCCCTCCGAGGGGGATGGCGGCGGACGATCGAGGGGACGCGCGAGCGCCGATCGGTCCGCGACTCGGAGGGCCCGCCTCCCGGCGGGCCGGCGCGTCAGCGCGGCGGAGTCGTGGGGAAGAGGGCGTCGAGGCGGTCGAGCTCGGCGACGCGGCGCGCTTCGTCGGCCGAGAACCGTTCCTCGCGGAGGCGGTGGAGGGCGTCGACGCGCCGCCGGGGATCGAGGTTGGGATCGGCGAGGATCGCGTCGCGCTCGGTGCGGTAGGCGGTCATGCGCGCGTCCCACTCGGCGCGCTCGTCGTCGAGCGCCTCGAGCCGCGCCGCCGCTTCCTCGCCGTAGCGGCGGACCCGCTCTGCGCGAACGTCTGCCGGGTCGGCGCCGCGCGCGCGCAGCTCGTCGACCCGGCGCGCGCCCTCGAGCGGCGCGGAGGCGCGCTCGCGCGCCGCTCGGGTCGCGTCGGGTAACCGCTCGCCGCCTCGACCTCCATCGCCCGCGGCGTGCTCGGGCGCGAGCCGGCTGACGATCCGCTCGAGCGCCGCCGCGGCCTGATCGTTCTCGGGCCCGAACAGCTCCTCGGCCAGCGCGTCGCCGAAGATCGCGCGCTGCAGGTCGCGCACCTGCTCGAGGCGTCCGGCGAGGTCGCGGGCGTCGAGACCCGCCGGCTCGAGGCTGCGGCTCGCGTCGAGGTAGCGGAAGTACTGCTCGAGGAAGGCGCGCGCCTCGGCGTTGGCCGGCGCCGCGAGGCGCGCGTCGATCTCGCCCTCGATCGCGGCGCGCACCCGCTCGCGGCGCCACTCGCCGTTGGCGGTCATGAAGTAGCGGAAGAGGCGGATCGCCGATGCGGTGGGCTCGAAGTGGCCGTCGGCGCCGGTGACCAGCTCGCCGTCGACGGTGGTGCCCTCGAGTGACCGCGGCTCTCGGGCGGCGGCGGACGGTGAGACGGCGGAGGACGCCGGCGCTGCCGGCGTCGCCGCGAACGCGTCCTCGGGGCGGTCGGCCGGCGCGGTCTCCACGATCGGCCGCGGCCGCTCCTCGCGCGGCCAGTACTTGAGCGGCACCTCGACGGTGCGCCAGTCGGGCGGCCCGAGGATCACGGTGAGCGGCACCGCCGTGAGCGCGGTCGCGAGCACCACCCCCGCCGCGATCACCACCGCGAGCCGCGTCAGCCGCCCCGATCCGCTCGGCGCGGGCGCTTCGTCGCGACCGCCGCCGTGCATCTCAGAGCCCTTGGTTGCGGAGCCGGTTCGCGTGGGTGCGGAACACCGCGACCGGGTGGGTCTCGTATTCGGGCACGAGCCCGAAGGTCCAGTTGATCTCGTCGAGGTGGTTGTGGACGTAGTCGTCGCGGATCACGCGGCCGAAGTGCGACGAGCAGCGCGGCACGAGGCCGTCGCTGGGGCCGTCGAAGAACGGGCCGGTGTTCTCGAAGAGCCAGTCGAGCGGGTCGTTCGCGACGGTGCCGAGGCCGATCCCGGACCACGAGTAGAGCGCGACGCCGCGCTCGCTCGCCGCGCCCTCGCCGCACCACTCCTCCGGCAGCCCGGCGGGGAAGCGCGCGTTGAAGTCGGCGAGCCCGCCGCCGATCAGGAACGCCGAGGCGGCGGCGGGGTCGTTGGGGTCGGTGCCGCCCTCGAGGGTCCTCATGAAGTTGCCGAGCACGGTGAGCAGCGCGAAGCCGGCGTCGCTGATGAGGCTCGGCGTCACCGCGTCGAACTCGGGGACCACGTGCGGCCCCGCGATCGACGTCACCGAGGCGAGCAGCTCGGGGCGGACGCCGAGCACGTAGCGCGCGTCGAGGGTGCCCTGGCTGTGGCCGATCAGGTTCACCTTCTCGGCGCCGGTGATCGCGAGCACCTCCTCGATCTGGCGGATCACCTGCTCGCCGCGCACCTCGCTCGAGTTGACCTGGCTCACCTGGGTGACGAACACCTCGGCGCCGTCGGCGGCGAGCGCCTCGGGGATGCCGTTCCAGTAGTCGATGGCGTCGAGCATGGTGTCGAAGCCGAGGAAGCCTGGCGTCAGCACGATCGGGTAGCGGGTGGCGGTGAAGCCGGCGCGGAGCGTGGGGTCGTGCGACGGATCGCTGCCGCACGCCGCGAGCGCCGGCAGCGCCGCGAGGACGAGCGCCGCGAGGCCTCGGACCGCGCGCGCGGTGGATCGACTGTGCATGGTGGAGGCCCGCGGTGGCGGCCCGGCTATGCTAGTGGCGCTCTCTCGCCGCCGCAATCGGCGGTGGCCTCTGCTTCCGCGCGCTCTCCTTCATGCCGATCGCCTGGCACGTCTCCATCTCGCACCCGCCCGCGGAGCGAGAGCGGGCGGTGCGGCTCGCCGAGCGTCTGCTCGCGGTGGGCGTCGCGGTGGCGCTCGACGAGTGGCAGCCGAGCGGCGTCGCCGCGGGTGGCGTCGCGGCCGCGGCGTCGGCGGCGTCGGCGGGCCGCGCGAGTGGGCGCGGCGCCGGCTCGTGGAGCGAGGTGCTGCTGGTGTCGCCGGCGGCGCTGGTCGAGCCGTGGAGCGCGCGGCTCGCGCAGCGGCTGCTCGCCGGCGCGGTGGCGGGGCGGCGGCGGCTGGTGCCGGTGGTGGTCGGCGCGGTGGAGGAGATCCCGGCGCCGCTCGCGGCGCGGCCGTGGGCCGACTTCCGCGACGATCCAGGCTTCGCGAGCACGGCGAAGCTGTGGATGCTGGTGGCGATGCTGCGCGGCGAGCGCGCCGACTCGCCGCCGGCCGGCGAGCGGCCGGCGGCGGTCGAGGGCGACGGGGATGCGGCCGCCGCCGAGCCGTCCGGCGCCGGAGCGGCGCCGCGCCGAGTGGGGATCCAGCTCCTCGCCGATCGCGTCCTCGTCCACGACGCGGGCCGCGAGCTCGCGCTCGAGCTCGCCGGCGACGATCCCGCCGAGATCGCCGAGCGGCTCACCGGCGGCGCCGCCGCGGCGCTGCTGCGCGAGGCGTTCGCGGCGGCGACGGCGGCGTCACCGTCGCCGTCGGCCGCCCCGGCCCGCATCGAGCTCTCGATCACGCACCCGCCGTGGCAGGCGCTGCCGTGGGAGTCGGAGCTGCCGCGCGCGCTGGTGGCGGCGGGCATCGCTCCGGCCGATCGCCCGCTCGCGGTGGTGCGCGTGCAGCCCACCCGCGCGGTGGTGACGAGGAGCGGCGCGGTCGCGCCGCTCGAG
>CAYMQR010000108.1:0-11649 GCA_964392195.1 uncultured bacterium
TCGTCGACATCGAGCCGGACACCTTCAACCTGCGGGTCGCGGACGCGGCGGCGGCGATCACGCCGCGCACCAAGGTGCTGCTGCCGGTGCACCTGTTCGGGCGCATGGCGGACATGGACCCGCTGCTGGAGGTGGCGCGACGCCACGGGCTGCCGGTGGTCGAGGACGCGGCGCAGGCGATCGGCGCCACCTACCGCGGCCGCGCGGCGGGCTCGGTGGGGACGATCGGTTGCTTCTCGTTCTTCCCGTCCAAGAACCTCGGCGGCGCCGGCGACGGCGGCCTGGTCACCACCAGCGACGACGCCCTCGCCGAGCGGCTGCGGATGCTGCGCGCGCACGGCTCGAAGGTGAAGTACGACCACGAGATCGTGGGCGGGAACTTCCGCCTCGACGCGCTGCAGGCGGCGGTGATCTCGGTGAAGCTCAAGTACCTCGACTCGTGGAGCGCGGCGCGGCAGCGCAACGCCGAGCGCTACGAACGGCTCTTCGGCGAGGCCGGCCTCAGCCCCGCGCCGGTGGTCCTGCCGCCGGCCCCGACGGAGCCCGGCGACCGCCACGTGTTCAACCAGTTCGTGATCCGGGTGCCGCGCCGCGACGAGGTGCGGGCATTCATCGGCGAGCTCGGCGTGCGCACCGAGGTCTACTACCCGATCCCGCTGCACCGACAGACCTGCTTCGCGTCGCTCGGGCTCGGCCCCGGCAGCTTCCCGCAGAGCGAACGGGCGAGCGCCGAGACCATCGCGCTTCCGATCTACCCCGAGCTCGGCGACGAGCAGGCGGCGCACGTCGTCACGTCGATCGCTCGAGCCCTGGGCATCGTGCGACGGTAGCCAACTGCGACACCACGTATGCGTTCTCGGTGCGCTCGAGTCGTGAGCGACGGTCTCGACGGCGTCGCGCGCTCGGCTGACCGCCGCCGAGATGAGCGAGCGAGCACCGCCACTGCAGGAGATCTCACTGCATGTTCAGGGGATGGATCCGATGACTGGCCGTGAGCCGAGGCCGTCACGGGTCCTGAAGGGGTGTGCGGTCGCGGGAGTCGTGACCGGCGTCGTGGCAGCGATCGAGCTGCGCCTCGATGGGCCGAGGCTGCCGCTGTGGACACCTGACTCGATGGGATACGTCGAGCCGGCTCTACGCGCCCTACAGGGCAATCCGTTCGAGCTCCAATCGGGACGGCCGTTCGGGTACCCAGCGCTGGTTCTGGCCGTCCTCGGGGCCACGCGCAGCTTCGCGGCCCTGGCCGCGGTGCAGATGGCGCTCGGCATCGCCACGATCGTGATCGCGCTCCTCGCCTGGTTTCAGGCCACGCGGCTCCTCGAGGCGTCGGACCCGGATAGGCGGGTTCGCAGCCTCGGGGCCATCGGGCTCGCCATCATCCTCGGATTCGCGCTCTCGCCGATCCGGTCGGAAATCGCGCTCGGGCCAGAAGCCGTGTTTCCTTTCCTGATCGCCGTGCAACTGTTTCTGACGGCGCGCATGGTGGTGGCCGACCTCGCCGACGAGCGGCCGGTCCTGCCCCTCATGCTCGCGGTCGTGCTCGTGCTCGTCGACCTGTTCACGTACGCGACCAAGCCGAGCTGGGGGCTCGGGGTGGTGACCGCGGCCTTGCCGTGGCTGTGGGTGATGACTCGTGCCCGCTATCCGCTGAAGCGCCGGCTGGTCGCGGCGCTGGCGACGATCGCCGTCGCCGGACTCGTGGTCGTGGTGCCCGGACGCATCTTCCCGAACCGGGACGCGTGGAACGTGCTGTTCCTTCCGCAAGTGCTGTTCGTCTGGCACAGCCCTGTCGTGGTCGAGGTCGTCGCGGACGAGATCGCCCGCGCCGAGAACGAAGGCGAACGCACGTTCCTGTCCGGGGTTGAAGCTCGCCTGCGATCCCAGCTCGCGAAGCCGAACGCGGCCAGCCGCTTGGGCTTCGACGCGGACGAGCTCTTCTACCGCTCGGACCTCGCACCCTACGTGTTGGCCCATTTCGGTGGTGATGCGGGACGTGCACGCCGTTTCTATCTGGCTCACTTCTTCAGGGCTTGGCTGCAGGAGCCGGTTGTCATGGCGCGGAAGGTGCGGGGCCAGCTCGGTCTCTTCTTCGCCGCGCCGACCTCCGCGGCGTTCCGCTTCGGGGACTGGCAGGGGCCGGTACTGTCGACCCGGAACGCGGTCCGCCGCCAGCTGGAGAGCCGCCCCGAGTGGCACGCGATGCTGGCACCCTATCTCGGGGGTGCGCCGGTCGGGCTCCACTCGCCCCTGTACCCGGCGTGGGTGGAGAGCAGAGGCCAGAAGCTGTTGGATCGAGCCTACGTCGCGCTGCTCGGGCTGGCACCTCTCGCGTGGGCAGCCCGGTGGCTTGGTCGTCCGCGCGCGCCCGTCGGTCTCGCGGCGTTCGGCGCGCTGAGCGTGCTGGTGCTGGCGGATGGGCTCGCGCATGCATCGACGTTCGCCCTCGTGCACACTCTCGAAGTGGGGCGCTACAGGGACAATCTCTTCCTGCTCGTGACCATGGGGATCGTCATGGGCACGGCCTTCGTGTATTCGTGCGTTCGATCGCTCGGCGAGGATGCAGCATGAGAACGGCCGTGATCATCCCCGCGTACAACGAGGCGCTCACCATCGCGGACGTGCTGGTGGAGTTTGCCGCGGTGCTGCCGGAGGCCGAGCTAGTGGTCGTCGACAACGCCTCCACCGACGATACGCGTGCTATCGCAGATCGGACGATCGCCGAGAACAGGATCCGCGGACGCGTACTGGTGGAGCCGAGGAAGGGGAAAGCGAATGCCGTACGGACGGCCTTCAACGACGCGGACGCCGACGTCTACGTGATGGTCGATGCCGACCGGACGTATCCGGCGGAGGCCCTCGCGGCGCTCATGGCGCCGGTGCTCGAAGGCAGGGCGGACATGACCGTGGGGGATCGACTCGCGCTCGGCGACTACGACGCGGCGACCGGCCGCTCGTTCCACCGCGCCGGGAACGATCTGGTGCGGTGGATGGTGAACCTGCTCTTCGATTCGTCGCTGCACGACATCATGAGCGGCTATCGATGCTTTCGGCGCAGCTTCGTCGAGTCTTGCCCCATCCTCTGCGACGGGTTCGAGCTCGAGACCGAGATGACGCTGTTCGCGCTCGACAAGAAGCTCGCGGTGGTGGAGGTGCCGATCCAGCTCCGGCCACGCCCGTCGGGCAGCGAGTCGAAGCTCGACACCTTCGCGGACGGCGCACGGGTTCTCCGCACGATCGTGTGGATCTTCAAGGACTATCGCCCGCTGACGTTCTTCTTGACCGTGGCGACGGTCCTCTCGCTGGTGTCGCTGGCGCTCGGCATCGTGCCCATCGTCGAGTTCCTCCGCTTTCGGTACGTCTACCGCGTGCCGACGGCGATCCTCGCGTCGGGGATCGGTCTCCTCGCCATGCTCAGCCTGGGTGTGGGGCTGATCCTCGATACCGTGGCCCGCCACAACAGCTCGCTGCTGCAGCTCTCCATCGCGGAGAACAAGCGCAGGGAGAACTCGAGATGGCGATCCGCGTCCGAGGTCCGCTCCGCACCGCAGAGCTGAACCGGACGGATCGTG
Organism: uncultured bacterium; assembly: GCA_964392195.1. Taxonomy (GTDB): domain Bacteria; phylum JADJOY01; class JADJOY01; order JADJOY01; family JADJOY01; genus JADJOY01. The sequence continues at coordinate 3,570 of CAYMQR010000108.1, forward strand.
GACGACTACCAGCGGCAAGACCTGCTCGCGCTCCGGCGCGCTCCCGGATACCGGTCGTACCTCGGGGACCTGTGCGAGCCGTACGTGCGCGGCCGCGTGGTCCTGGAGGTGGGCGCCGGCCTAGGCGACCTCGGCCTCGAGCTCGCCGCACGCGGCGCCGAGTCCGTCACGCTTCTCGAGCCGGGATCCGAATGTTTCCAGGAGCTGGCACGCGAGGTGAGCCCGCCGGTGCGAGCGCTGAAGTCGTTTTCGCAGGAGCTCCTCGCGGACGAGCCGGCCACGTTCGACACGGTGATCTATTCGAACGTGCTCGAGCACATCGAGGACGATCTCCTCGAGCTGCGGACCGGGCGGGACCTGCTACGTGCCGGCGGGTGCTTGCTGGTGATCGCGCCAGCGCACGGGTGGCTGATGAGCCCGATCGACCGGATGCTGCGGCACTACCGGCGCTACACCATTCGCTCGTTCGAGGCGCTGGTGCGGGAAGCCGGAGGCCTCGAGATCCTCGAATGCCGCTACGTGAACAAGCTTGGCGTGGCTGGCTGGCTGGTCAACAAGCTGCGCGGAGCGACCCACCAGTCCGAGCTCTTGTTCGGTATCTTCGACCGCTGGGTACTGCCCGTGAGCCGTCTCCTGGATCCGATCGCACCGCGGACCTTCGGCCTCTCGATCGTCGCCGCGGTCCGCCGGATCTAGCTTCGGCATGCGCGCGCACCGCCGTGCCCCGCGGGCGGCTCACGCGCATTGACGATGGCTCTTGCCCGCCACTAGCCTGGTTTCCTCCGCCCGGGCCGCGCTCATGAGCCACGTTCGCAACGTCGAGCAGTTCCGCACCAGCCTGCGCCGGTTCCTGCACACCAAGGGGCTCAAGTCGACGCGCCAGCGCGAGGTGGTCGCCGAGTCGTTCCTCGCGGCGACCGACCACGTCAGCGCCGACGAGCTCTACCGCGACATCAGCACGCAGCACCCGGGTATCGGCTACGCGACCGTGTACCGGACCCTCAAGCTGCTGAAGGAGGCCGGGCTCGCCGCCGAGCGCCACTTCGGCGAGGGCTTCGCGCGCTTCGAGCCGCTCGAGCCGGGCCAGCACCACGACCACCTGATCTGCACCGGCTGCGGCACGATCGTCGAGTTCGAGAACCCCGACATCGAGTCGCTCCAGGACCGCGTGGCCGAGCGCCACGGCTTCGCGATCGACTATCACCGCCTCGAGCTCTACGGGCGGTGCGCGAAGTGCCGGCCCAAGCAGAGCCGCTCCTGACCGTTGCCGGCGGTCGCCAGCGCGGCGCGGTCGCCGGATCGGCCTCCGGAGACCCGGACGAATCGCGGCGAGGCGTGTAGCATCGGCGCTCGTTCGCCGGTGGAGCGAGCGCCTCGCCATGTGTGGCATCGCCGGAATCCTCGCCGCTGATCCGTCGCCCGGGCTCGCTCGCGCGCTGCGCCGGATGTGCGACGTGCAGGCGCACCGCGGGCCGGACGGCGCGGGCTACGCGCTCGGCACGCCGGACGGAGCCGGGCGGGTCGCCGAGCACGTCGAGGCGCTCGACGTCACCGGCGCGCGCGCGCCGATCGTGGCGCTCGGCCACCGCCGGCTCGCGATCATCGACGTCGCCGGCGGCTTCCAGCCGATGGGCGACCCGGGCGCGCGGGTGTGGCTCACCTACAACGGCGAGGTCTACAACTTCCGCGAGCTGGCTCGCGAGCTCGCCGAGCGCGGTCACGTCTTCCGCACCCGCTCGGACACCGAGGTGGTGCTCGCCGCGTACCTCGAGTGGGGCGCCGCGGGGCTCGAGCGGCTGGTGGGCATGTTCGCGCTGGCGATCTGGGACGGTCGGGATCGCTCGTTGCTCCTGGCGCGCGATCCGGTCGGCGTGAAGCCGCTCCACTGGGCGCACCAGGACGGCCGCTTCCTGTTCGCGTCCGAGCTCAAGGGCGTGCGCGCCGGCGGCGAGCTCGATCGCGCGCTCGATCTCGCGGCGCTCGACCGCTACCTCGACCACGACTACGTGCCCGCGCCGTTCACGATCTTCCGCTCGGTTCGGAAGCTGGAGGCGGCACGCTCGCTGACGGTGCGCTGGGAGCCGGGGCGCCTCACGGTCGAGGAGCCACGCCGCTACTGGCAGCTCGCGCCGCGGGTCGATCCGGCGCCGAGCGCCGCCGACTGGATCGACGGGGTGCGCGAGCGGATCGAGCGCTCGGTGAAGGCGCAGCTCGTCTCGGACGTGCCGGTCGGCGCCTTCCTCTCGGGTGGGATCGACTCGAGCGTGGTGGTCGCCTCGATGGCGGACGCGCACCAGGGCGCGGTGCGGACGTTCTCGATCGGCTTCGCCGAGGAGGCGTTCTCGGAGCTGCCCTACGCGCGCCGGGTGGCCGAGCGCTGTGGCACCGAGCACACCGAGTTCGTCGTCACCACCGACCTCCTCGACGTGTTGCCGCGGCTCGTCGCCCACCACGACGAGCCGTTCGCCGACAGCTCCATGGTGCCGACCCACTACGTATGCCGGGAGACGCGCCGCCGCGTGACGGTGGCGCTCTCGGGCGACGGCGGCGACGAGCTGTTCGCGGGCTACAACCGCTACTCCCAGGCCCTGCTCATGAGCGCGGTCATGGACCGGGTGCCGCGCCCGCTGCACGGACCGCTCCGGCACCTGCCCGAGCCCGCTCGGCAGCCCTTCCGGCGCTGGGTGCGGGGGGTGAAGCTGCTCGCCGGGCTCGACGGCTGGGAGCGCTACCGGTTCCTGATGACGCGCCTCGATCGCGCGCGCCGCGCGTCGCTGGTGCGCGACGAGGTGCGCGCCGCCACGCCTCCGCAGCCGCCGCGCGGCTGGCTCGCGAGCTATTTCGACGCGCCCCGCGACGCCGATTACCTGACCCGCATCCAGCTCACCGACTTCCACAGCTACCTGCCCGAGGACGTGCTCACCAAGGTCGACCGCGCGAGCATGATGCACTCGCTCGAGGTGCGGGTACCGCTCCTGGACCACCACCTCGCCGAGTACGCGTTCCGCATGCCGTCGCGCTTCAAGTTCCGCCGCGGCGAGAAGAAGTGGGTGCTCAAGCGCGCGTTCCGTGATCGGCTCGACGCCGAGATCCTGAAGCGCCCCAAGATGGGCTTCGGCATCCCGATCGACGGTTGGCTGCGCGGTCCGCTCGCGCCCCTCGCGCGCGAGCTGCTGATCGAGACACCCGACCCGTATCTCGATCCCTCGGCGGTCCGTACGCTGTGGGACGAGCACACGAGCGGGGCCGCGCCGTGGGGCTATCCGCTGTGGAACCTGCTGGTGCTCAAGGTCTGGCTCCACCAGCAGGGCCTCGCGTGAGCGCCGCCGCCGGCCACTCGCCGGCGCCGCGAGTGCTGATGATCACCCCCGGCTACCCGCCGATGGTGGGCGGCGCCGAGATCCAGTGCGCGCGGTTGAGCGAGACGCTGGCGGCGCGTGGCGTCGAGGTCCGCGTGGTCACGCGCGGATACGGCGATGCGCCACGCGCCGAGGCGCGAGGCGGCGTCACGGTGCGGCGCTCGTGGCCGGGTCGGGCGGGTGCGGGCATGGGCACGCGGCTCGCCCGGGCGATCGGCTTCCTGGCTCACGTCGCTCGAGAGGTGCGTGCGGTCCGTGGCGAGCCGGGCTGGGTGATCCATCACCACGGGCTCGGCATGGGGCTGGTGGCGGCGCGGCTCGCCGCCGGGCGGCGCGCCCCGCCGATCGTCGCGAAGGTGCTGTGCGGTGGAATCGGCGGCGAGTGCGCGAGGCTGCGCTCGAAGCGGGAGTTCTGGCCGGTGCGGTGGGCGCTCCGGCACGTCGACCGCTTCGTGGCGCTGGTGCCGTCGATCGCCGGCGAGCTCGCCGACCTCGGCGTGGCCGCTTCCCGCGTCGTGACGGTGCCGAACGGCGTCGTGCTTCCCGGCGGATCGGCTCTCGGCGGCAGCGGGTCGAATGACACGCCCACCGTGCTCTTCGGCGGACGTCTCGACGCGCAGAAGGACCTGCGCACGCTCGTCGACGCGTGGCGGGAGGTCGCGGAGGCGTTTCCGGACGCCCGGCTCGTGCTCGCGGGTGAGGGGCCCGAGCGCGCCGGCCTCACCGCCCGCCGCGACGCGCTCGGGCTCGCGCAGCGGGTGGAGCTGCCGGGCTTCGTCGCCGACTACCCGGACCGCCTCGGCGCCTGCGCCGTGTTCGTGCTGCCGTCGCGGTTCGAGGGGATGTCGAACGCGCTGCTCGAGGCGATGGCCGACGCGCGCGCGTGCGTCGCGAGCGAGCTGCCCGAGAACCGGCACACGCTCGGCGACGCGGGCCGGTTCTTCGCGCCCGGGGACACGCGAGCGCTCGCCGCCGTGCTGGTCGAGCTCCTCGGCTCGTCCGCGGAACGGGCCCGGCTGGGTGCGGCGGCACGCTGCCGAGCGGAGCAGCACTTCGCGCTCGGCGCAGTCGCCGACCGTTACCTCTCGCTCTACGACGAGCTGCTCGCGCGCTGAGCGCGGCTCACATCTGGATCGAGAACGAACGGGTCTGGCGCGAATTGGTCTGGAAGCTCTGCCCGGTCTTGTAGAGACGCTGGGTGAACACCACGGTGTTGGTGCCGGTCGCGGTGAGCTGGACCTGGCAGCTGGTGGGGTCGGTGTCGACGTTCGAGGTCGTGTAGGCGCGCTGGAGCTTGTTGCGGGGGTTGCTCTCCGTGCTGTGGCGTCCCAGCACGCAGTCGAGCGCGGCGGCGGCGGGATCGGAGCCTGGGCCCGTGCCGCACGACGTCGCGACGCCCTGCAGGAGCACCTTGTTCATCTCGTTGCTGATCTCGCCGTTCAGCGCCTTGTAGATCGAGTCGCAGGTGCGGTTCTGGGCGTTGGTGCGGGCGCGCGTGAGCTGCGGCACGCCGATCGCCGCGATGATCAGCAGGATCGCGACCACCACCAGCATCTCCACCGCCGTGAAGCCGCTCGCGCCGCGCGGTGAGGAGGGGGAGGAACGGTCGAGTCGAGGATTCGTGAACATGGGACCTCTCCGCGAATGGGGCCCGCGCACGGCTGGCGGGCGCTCGGGCTCGCCGTGACCTGGGCCCTCGATGGCCGTCGGTCGCCGGAGTTGGGCACGGTTGGGTAACGGCTCGGAGCCGTGACCGTCAAACGTCGAAGCGGACAGCGTGTGCGTTGACACTCGGAAACCAGCGTCCCTATACTTTCTTTGCATATAGCGAATTTTGACGTCTCCGAGCAAGCGTACCGTGGAGTGGCCCATGACGATACGAGCCCGTCGCGGCAGTTCCGAGGCTGGTTTCTCCCTCATCGAGCTGCTCGTGGTGGTCTCGATCATCGTCACCATCACCGCCATCGCCATCGGCCAGTACATCGGTGCGCGCACCCAGCGCGTGCGCCACGAGGCGACCGCGTCGCTGCCAGGGCTCAAGACCTTCGAGGAGGCCTACTGGGAGCGGACCGGCGCGTACGTGTTCAGCTCGAGCACCGCCACCGATCGCATCAAGTACACGACCGCGACCACCAGCACCTGCAAGGACCCGGTGCTCGGCGGCACGCTCCAGAACGCCGCGAATCCCAAGAGCCAGAAGGGCTTCTCGCCCCAGGGCTGCCAGTTCGAGTACTACGTGATCGGCGATCGCTGCGAAGCCAACTGCGCCGACTCGGGCGCCAACGACGCGTGCGAGAGCGGCACACCGGTCCGCTGCTTCTGCGCCATCGCGATCGGCTCCGGCTCGGTGGCCAAGAACGAGAGGTTCTGCATCGACGACCTGGGACGGCAGTTCGCCAGCGTCACGGGCATGAAGGACTGGAATTGACCGGCGCGTTGCCGGAGGAGGCTGTGCGATGACGAAGTCGATCGATCGAGCCGGTTCGGGCGCGGCCGGGTTCACGCTGGTCGAGCTCCTGGTGGTGGTGACCATCCTCGGGCTCCTCGCGATGATCGCGGTACCGCAGCTCTTCAAGACCCGCGAGAAGGGCGTCCGCAAGGAAGCGATGACGAACGTCATGAACATCGCGGGTGCGATGGAGCGCCGCTTCGCGGACGGCAACTTCTCCTACAGCACCGGCACCGGCGGCGCTTGCCCGGGGACCAGCAGCGCGTACTCCGGCGGCACCACCATCGGCGACCTCAACCTGGCGGTGCAGGGCACCTACTACACGTACACGATCGCCGTGACCGACCCGAACGGCGACAACCTGTGCGAGAACTACACGATCACCGCCACCGGGGTGACGGCGCCGGTCGCCGGCCAGACGATCACCTACAACCAGGCCGGCGTGAAGGGCGGCACCTGGCAGTGACGCGGGCCACGCCCTCGCCGCGCGACGGTGCTGGCGATGCGTGACATGTTCGCGGCGCCGTGATCGCCGATCCGCCGTCCTCGACCAGCGCCGCCTCGACGGGCTCACCGGGTTCCACGCTCGGCGAGCCCGCTTCGCTCCCCGCGCCGCGAGTGTGGATCGGGTTGCTGCTGATCGCGGTGATCGGTGTCGTGGGTGCGACCGGTTTCCGCGCCAGCCTCGACGCGCGGCGCGCGACAGAGCGCGCCGCCGAGGCGCGTGCGCGCGGCGACCGGGTGGGCGAGATCGTCGAGCTCGGACGCGTGATCCGCGCTTTCCCCCTCGATCGCTCGCGGCCCGAGGAGGCCGCCGCCGAGCTGGCAGCGATCGCCGCGCGTGCCGAGGAGGGGGGCGATCCCGAGCTCGCCCGCGAGGCGTGGCGCGAGCTCCGCAGCGGCTGGTTCGCGGTGCGGGGGCTCGCCGATCCCGGCCGGGCCTGGATCGATCGCGCGACGTCCGAGCTCACCCGCCTCGGCGCGGCGCGCGAGGCGTCCATCACGCCCAAGCTCGCCCGGCCCCTGCCGTCGCTGGCCGCCGCGCTCGCCTTCTTCGGCTGGGCCGGGAGCGCGTTCGGCCTGGTGTGGCGGGGGCTCGCGCCGTCCGGTCGGCCGACCCGCGCCGCGCTGCCGTGGGCGCTCGGCGTGCTCGGGTGGCTCACGGTGTGGGTGTTCGCGCTGCGCTCGGCGTGACGCTGGTGGAGGTCGCAGGCGCTATGCTGTCGTGGTTCCTGGTGGTCGCCGGCCTCGCCTTCGCCGCGGTCGGCGTGCGCGCGCTCGCCGCCCCGGAGGAGTCGTCCTGGGTCGGCGCGATCATCCTGCCGGGCGGGCTGGTGGTGCTCGGACTCGGCGCGCTGGGCGTGCTGATCCCGGGTTTCCTTCCCACCGCGCTTTGGTAGGATCCGCGCTCGCTCCCTGGCCGAGCGCCGGCTCCCGATGCACGCGACCTCGCCCGCCGCCCACCCGCTGCTCTACCTCGGCGAGCAATTCCGCCTGGTGGTGACGGTATGGCCGGGGTGGGGACTGGTCTTCGTGGGTGTGGTCGGAGCGTGCGTCGGCAGCTTCCTCAACGTGGTGATCTGGCGGCTGCCGAACGGGCAGTCGGTGTGGAAGCCCGAGTCCCGCTGCCCGTCGTGCCTCACTCCGCTGCGCTGGCGCGACAACCTGCCGGTGTTCGGGTGGCTCGCGGTCGGCAGGCGCTGCGCTTGCTGCTGGTCGCCGGTGTCGGGGCGGTATCCGCTGGTCGAGGCGATGACCGCCGCGCTCGCCGTGGTGCTGGTGCGGATCGACGGCTACTCGGGCGCCACGCTCGCGCGCTTCGTGTTCGTGGCCGCGCTGGTGGCGATCACGTTCATCGACCTCGACCACTTCATCATCCCCGACGTGATCTCGTATTCGGGGATCGTGCTGGGGCTGGTGTTCACGCAGGCGCTCGAGCCGGTGCCGGGCGGCCTCGGCACGGCGATGCCAGGCTGGCTCGGTGGCGCGGTGCGGTGGTTGCTCGAGCGGCGCGCGGCGTTCGGCGGCATCCTTCTCGGTGGGGGCTCGCTCTACGTGATCGCGCTCGGCTACTGGTGGGCGCGCCGCCAGGAGGGGATGGGCGGCGGCGACGTGAAGATGCTGGCGATGATCGGCGCATTCCTCGGCTGGCAGTCGATCCCGTTCACGATCCTGGTGGCGTCGGTGCTGGGAGTCGTGATCGGCATCGGGGCGATGGTCGCCGAGCGCGGCTCGCTCCAGCACCGCATCCCGTTCGGCCCGTTCCTCGCGT
>CAYMQR010000109.1:0-9634 GCA_964392195.1 uncultured bacterium
GTCGAGCTCGAACGGACGAACGGGCGGGAAGCGCGGGTCGTGGGTGGCGGCCTCCGCGGCCATCCGGGCGACGGTCTCCTCGACCGTTCCACGGCCCTCGAAGCATCCGATGCAGCCCCGCAGCTCGTCGCCGCGACGCTGATGCAGGCTGACGAACGCGCCGGACGCCGAGCGATGCTCGCCTCCCCCGGCTGGTGCGGCGTCCTCACCGGCGGACGCTCCGACCGCCCGCGCGATCGCGGTCCGAGCGACGAGGAGGAGGCGGGACCGCTCGGCCTCGGTCAGAGTCATGGCCTGGTCAGCACGATGCCGGCCCGTGCATCGGCGCCCGGCAGGAGCGCCGCTCGTTTCCGCAGCCCCACCGTCACTCGACGCACGCGCGGATCCTCGAGGATCCGCTCGGCGATCCGTGACGCGAGCCGCTCCACGAGCCGATCCTCGGCCGCTTCCACGAGCGTCCGGACGTTCCGTACCACGTCGATGTAGTCGACGGTGTCCGCGACTGCATCCGACCGCGCCGCAGCGCGTGTGTCCACCTCGAGATCGAGGTCGAGGGCGATCTCCTGCGGAACGCTGCGCTCGGCTTCTCCGACGCCGAGGTGCGTCCACATCCGAAGGTCTTCGAGGAGCAGTCGATCCGCGGTCACGAGAGGGCGCCAGGCGAGCGAGCGGTTAGTGAAGCGGTTCGCTCGCTTCGTGTAAAGGGCGCTCGTGCTGGTCCGCGAGGCGCACCTCGGTGCCAACTTTCGTCGCAACCTGCCACGGCTGACTGACGCTTTTTTGCGCCCTGCGAATCGCCGCGCTCCCGAAAGTAGCCAAATGTCGTTCGGGAGCTCGGGAAGCGCGCGCCCGGAAAGAGGGTTCCTGGGCAGTGAGGGATCACCATCCGGACAATCCGGGACATTTCGCCGGGAACGCTTCTTGCGAAAGCCGGCTTTGCCTTTTGCAAAGACGCAAGGGACGGAGATGATCCGGAGAGCAATTCTGCCCGTCGCTCATCTCGCGGAACACCTGGAGCGGGTCGCCGGCTCAGCACCCGCCTCGGTCAGCCACGGGGGCCGCCCATGATCAGCCGCGCGAACTACGAATTTCACGACGACACCATCCACCCGACCCAGCACTTCACGGCCGGAAGGGTTGCGCTGCCGGGAGACGGCGAACGCCGCCTGATGGGGGCCATCCTCGAGGACGCGGTGAGCTCCTTCGAGTCGGCCAGCCAGAGCGACAGCGAGGCCGCGAAGGCGCTGGTCGAGGATCTGATCGAGTGGTTCGCCGACGAGGACGACACCTATCTATTCTCCTTCCCGAGCATCTGCGACTACCTCCAGATCAAGCCGGAGACCGTCCGCAACCACATCAAGCAAGTGCACTGGGCCGCCCTGAAGGAGAAGGCGCGACGCCGGGAGGCGCTCGCCGCCGAGGCTCCCAGCGAGCTCTCGAGCGACGCCGAAGCGTCGCATCTGACGCTCGCCGCCGTCGGCGGCTGAGCTCCGCCTCCTCTCGCCGCGTCGCCCCCCCACCCGACCGAACGCCGTGCCGGCCTCCGGCACGGCGTTCGCCGCTCCGGCGCCGCGTCATTGCTGCGCGAGCCGGTTCCGTACCCAGGCGAGCGCTGCCTCGCGATCCACGACCTCACCGTCCCAGCGCGCCTCCTCCACCCCGGCGAGCAACTCTCCCAGCATCGGTCCCGGCGAGAGGCCCAGCGTCTCGATCAGATCACGCCCCCTGAGGAGCGGCTCGCGGCGACCCGGATCCGCCCGCAGCGCCTCGTCCTCGGCGAGCAGACGGCACGCCACCTCGAGGAGCAGCGCCTCGCCGTCGCGCGGGAAATCCGGCCCCCGCGTGGCCCGGGTGTCCGCGAGCACGACGCACAGCAGACCCGGCAGGTCGTCGCCGGCGCGGCGCAAGAACCGCCGCACGGTGCGGTCCTGCAAGCGTCCGGCGCGGTGCAGCATGATCAGGTCCTTGAGCCCGAGATGCTGGGCCACCCACCTCACGAGCACCTCGACCTGGCGGTTGGCGAGACGGAGTCGCGTGCCGATCGCCTCCGTCATGTCGGCGCCGAGCGCCTCGTGACGGTGGAAGTGCACGCCCTTCTCGTCGACGAAGCGGGCAGCCGGTTTCGCGACGTCGTGGAGCAGCACGGCGAGCAGCACCAGCGCCGCGTTGAGGCCGGTGTCGAGGTACTCCACGACGCGACCTGCCCGCTCGCCGAAGAAGCGCGGCGGCTCGGCGCGGATGTCGTCGAACGCCCGGCAGGCCTCGAGGGTGTGCTGCAGCACGTCGAGGTGGTGGAACGTGTTCTGGGTGACGCCGTCCATCGCGACGAGCTCGGGGAGCACCACGCCGAGGATCCCGTCCTCCCAGAGCTCCGAGAGGCGGCCGCCCGCTGCCGGCGCGGCGAGCGTCTTCAGGAGCTCGTCGGCGATGCGCTCCACGGCGACCGACGACAGGCTCGCCGCGCGCGCGCGTAGCGCTTCGCGAGTGGCCGGCTCGATCGAGAACCCGAGGGTGGCGGCGAAGCGGTGGACCCTCAGCAGCCGCAGCGGATCGTCGTCCAGCACCGCCGGCGACGGCACCCTGACCCGCCGCTGCCGGAGGTCGTCGAGACCACCCGTCGGATCGAGCACCGGCGCGCCCTCGCCCTCCCCGAGGCACGCCAGAGGCATCGCCAGCGCGTTCACGGTCAGATCGCGCGCCATCAGGTCCGAGACGATGTCGGCCCCCCGAAGACCCGAGAGGTCGACCTCACGCCGCTCGCTCCCCGTTCCCGACACCACCCGGATGGTCGGCAAGCGATCGTCGAGGCAGACGACCGTGGCGGAGGTGGCCGACGCCAGCGCGCCCGCGAACGGCCGCACCCTGCCCGCCGGGAGCGCCAGGTCGAGGTCGTGCCAGGGGCGGCCGAGGAAGGCGTCGCGGACGGTGCCACCGACCACGTACACCGGCTCGCCCTCGGCGCGCGCGAGCTCCACCGCCCGCGCGTAGAGAGCTGCGCCCGCGATGGCTGTCGCGAGCGCGTCGGCGGCGCGGACCGGCATGGGCTCCTCGACGGTGGGGGGGGCTTTCATGGTGCGCTCGGGGCGCGCGTGGCGCCTGCCCGACGCGGCCGCCGCCTCCCTCGGAGCACGAAGGGCCGGGGATCCCCGGCCCTCCGACTCGCCTCGGCGCCCCCGGCACTCCACTCGGAGCGCCGGGCGGGCGATCAATCTACCATCGACTTGCGATCAGTCCGCCATCGCCGCCCGGACCTGCTCCGCGATGTCGAGCACCCGCACCTCGTTCTCCTTCTCGTGCGCCTTCACGCCATCGGAGATCATGGTCATGCAGAACGGGCACCCGGTACCGATGACCTTGGCGCCCGTGTCCAGCGCCTCCTTGGTCCGGGCCACGTTCACGCGCTGCTTGATGTCCTCTTCCATCCACATGCGCGCACCGCCCGCGCCGCAGCAGAAGCTCCGGTCACGGCTCCGGTCCATCTCCTTGACCGGTCCGGTGGCGAGCTGCACCAGGTTGCGCGGCGCCTCGTACTGCTGGTTGTAGCGCCCGAGGTAGCAGGGGTCGTGGTAGGTCACGGCGCCGTCGGACTTGGCCTCGGGCTTGAGCTTGATCTTGCCGCTCTTCACGAGGTCGTCGATGAACTGCGTGTGGTGGACGACGTCGTAGTTCCCACCGAACTCGCGGTACTCGTTCTTGAGCGTGTGGAGGCAGTGCGGACAGCCGGTGACGATCTTCTTCACCTCGTAGCCGTTCAGCACCTCGATGTTCGCCTTGGCCAGGGTCTGGAACAGGTACTCGTTTCCGACCCTGCGCGCCGAGTCGCCGGTGCACATCTCCTCGGTGCCGAGGATTCCCCACTTCACGCCGGCCTTGTTGAGGATGTCGGCCATCGACCGGGAGATCTTCTTGGCGCGCTCGTCGTAGCTGCCGGCACACCCCACCCAGAACAGCACGTCAACTTCCTTGTCGTCGGCGAGGGTCTTCACGTCGAGGCCGTTCGCCCAATCGGCGCGGGTCGACGCCGAGAACGCCCACGGCGTGTAGTTGTTCTCCATGTTCTTGCACGCGAGCGCCGCCTCGGCGGGCATCGACCCCTCGGTGAGCGACAGGTAGCGGCGCATCTCGAGGATCGTCGGCACGTGCTCGATCATCACCGGGCACTCCTGCATGCACGCGCCGCAGGTGGTGCACGACCACAGCTCCTCGGGGGTGATGTAATCGTCGCCGATCAGCGTCCTGCCGTCGTCCGCGAGCTTCGGCGCCTCGGCCCCTTCGCCGCTGGCCTCACCGCGCTGCTTCCACAGCGTGAGGATCGCGTCCGAGCGGTCCTGCACCCGGTGCCGCACGTCGGTCACGATCTTGCGCGGGCGCAGCGGCTTGCCGGTGTTGTTCGCCGGGCAGACCTCGTCGCAGCGGCCGCACTCGGTGCAGGTGAAACCGTCCATGAGCATCTTCCAGGACAGGTCCTGGATGTCCTTCGCGCCGAACTGCTCCGCGTTCTCGTCCTCGAGGTCCATCGGCAGCAGCCGGCCGCGGTACTTGAGCGACGAGAGGAACGTGTTCGGGATCGACAGCAACACGTGGAAGTGCTTCGAGTAGGGCAAGTAGTTGAGGAACCCGAACACGATCAGGATGTGGACCCACCACGATCCCGACCTGATCGCGTGCAGCGCTCCCGGCGGGAGCCCGCCGATCGCGCTCGCCACCACGCCGGGCAGCGGCCGTGCCCCGGCGCCGCCCGCGAGCGCCGCCTCGGCGCCCGTGAGGCCGAAGTAGCTCGCCATGAGGAGGAAGATCAGGCTCAGGATGAGGCTCGCGTCGAGCTGCGCATGGCGACCCACCTGCAGCCGCTTGGGACGCGTCACGTAGCGGCGCCAGAACGCGAACAGCACCGAGCACATGACGAGCAGCGCGAACACGTCCTGGAGACCCTGCAGCGGACGGTAGAGCGGGCCCAGGAAGCGCAGGCTGAGCGCCGGGTGGATGCCTTGCATGATCATCTCGCCGGTACCCACGGTGAGGATCACGAAGCCCCAGAAGATGAAGAAGTGCATGAGGCCCGGCACGAACTGGCGGAACAGCTTCGAGTGGCCGAACGCCACCGTGAGCACGCGCTTCACGCGCTGAGGGATCTGGTCGAAGCGCGCCTCGTACTTGCCGATCCGCAGCAGTTTGAGGAAGCGCGTCGCGCTGTAGCCGAAGAAGCCGAAGGCCCCGGCCATGATCGCGAGGAAGATGACGTTCGCGATGCCGAAGCTCGCCGTGGCGTGCTCGCCGTTCATGGGATCCTCCGCGTTCGTCGGCGCCCGCGAGGGGTCACCGCGTTGGTGTTCGTCCGCTCGTGCCGGTCAACCTCGAGGGAACGTCCGCAACCCCGCGCCGCCTCCGCACCCGCGCGGAGGCGGCGGTCACTTCACACCGGACTTGGGAGTGACGCCGTGCTTGCGCAGGCCCTTGTCGGCCTCGTGCCGGTCCTTGGACTGCCCGCCCATCGCCTCCGTCCGGAGCCGGTCCTTGCACGAGTCGCAGAACGTGGTGCCGTCGACCTCACGCACGCCGCACATCGAGCAGTACCGTTTCCTGGGCGGCGCGCCGGTCCCACCGGCGTTGGTGTTGGACTCGCTCACCGCGGCAGCTCCTCGCGCTCGCGGCGGCCGTCGCGGTTCACGCGCGCCGAGGCCACGAGGTCGTAGCGGAACCAGTAGAGCACACGCTCGGCCCACTCCGGGGCGAGGTCTCGGGGGCTCCTGTAGACCCACATCTCGTTGAACTTGATGCCGTCCTCCTCGCGGTAGCGAGGCTCGTTCACGCTGCCCCAGGTCTTGGCGGGCTGGCCGAAGCGGCGGACGGCGGTGTCGCGGTCGATGGCGTGAGTCGAGGTGGAGGCGATGGCGGTCATGGGCGGCTCGGTTCGTTCAGGGCTCGAAGCTCTCGTCGAACGGACAGCGCTTCTCCTCGATGTGGCGGACGAACTCGTCGCGGAACACGCGCAGGAAGCCGCCCGCCGCCCAGCTCGCCGCGTCGGCGAGCGCGCAGATGGTCTGGCCGTCCATCGCCCGCACCAGGTCGTCGAGGACCTCGAGGTCCTTCGCCGTCCCTTCGCCGGCCTCGATGCGCTTGATGACGCGGTCGGTCCAGCCCGTGCCCTCGCGGCACTGCGTGCACTGGCCGCACGACTCGTGGCGGTAGAACCGGCTCACCGTCATGGCCGCGCGGACCATGCAGGTGGTGTCGTCCATGACGATCACCGCGCCGGTGCCGAGCACCGACTTCACCTCGCGCAACGACTCCGGATCCGCCTTGACGTCGATCTTGTCGGCGGTCAGAACCGGCGCCGACGAGCCGCCCGGGATCACCGCCTTGAGCTGACGGCCGTCGCGGATCCCGCCGGCGTGGTCGTAGATCAGCTCGCGGAGCGTGACGCCGATCGGCAGCTCGTAGGTCCCGGGGCGCACCACATGACCGCTGATGCCGTAGATCGTCTTGCCGGGGCACTTCTCGGTGCCCACCGCACGGAACGCCGCCGCTCCCTCGCGCACGATGAACGGCACGTGCGAGATGGTCTCGACGTTGTTGACGGTGGTCGGGCGCGCCCACAGACCGGCCTGCGCCGGGAACGGCGGCTTCTTCCGCGGCTGGCCCTTCTTGCCCTCGACCGACTCCATGAGCCCGGTCTCTTCGCCGCAGATGTAGGCGCCCGCGCCGCGGGTGATCTGGATGTGGAAGTCGCGACCCTCGCCGTGCGCGCCCGCGCCGACCAGCCCGGCCGCGTAGGCGTCGTCGAGCGCCCGCTTCAGGTTGTAGTAGGGCTGCGCGAACTCGCCGCGGATGTAGATGTGCGCCGCGGTCGCGGAGATCGCGTAGCCCATCAGCAGCAGCCCCTCGATGAGCTGGTGCGGGTTGCGCTCGAGGATCTGGCGGTCCTTGAAGGTTCCAGGCTCGCTCTCGTCGGCGTTGCACGCGATGTAGCGCGCCTTGCCGTCGGGCGGCGGCATGAAGGTCCACTTGAGGCCGGTCGGGAAGCCCGCGCCGCCGCGCCCACGCAGCCCCGAGTCCTTGACGATCGCCGTCACCTCTTCGGGCTTCTTGGTGCGGATCGCGTCGAGCGCGGTCTGGTAACCGCCACGCGCCCG
This sequence comes from uncultured bacterium, assembly GCA_964392195.1. GTDB lineage: Bacteria > JADJOY01 > JADJOY01 > JADJOY01 > JADJOY01 > JADJOY01. The sequence continues at coordinate 7,134 of CAYMQR010000109.1, forward strand.
GTAGTCGGCGAGCGCCGACAGGTCGACGCCCGGTTCGGGCAGGAGCCAAGGCAGTGCGGACATGGTCGGTCTCTCGAACGCGGTCAGTCGAGCGAGTCGAGAAGCCGGTCGAGCTTCTCGGTCGTGAGGTTCTCGTGGAAGTGGTCTTCGAGCATGAGCATCGGCGCGCTGCCGCACGAGCCCAGGCACTCCGCCTCGCCGATCGAGAACTTGCCGTCCGGCGTGGTCTCGCCCGAGCGGATGCCGAGGCGCTTCTCGCAGTGCCGGATGAGCTGCCGCGAGCCGAGCAGCGCGCAGCTCAGGTTGCGGCAGAACTCCAGGTGATGGCGGCCGACCGGCTTGTCCCGGAACATCGGGTAGAAGGTCACGACCTCCAGCACCTCGATGGGCCGCACCTCGAGGAGCGCCGCGACCTCGACCATCGCCTCGCGCGGGATCCAGCCGAGGGCCTTCTGCACGTGATGAAGCGAGTTCATCATCGCGCCCTTCTTGACGGGATAGTTCGGGATCTCGGCCTCGATCGCCGCCACCACCTCGGGTGGCAGGACGGGCACCAGCTCGCGGGCCTCGGCGGCGCTCATCGGTCGCACTCCCCACCGATCATGTTGAGCAAGTCGAACGTGGGAATGATGTCGGCGATCATGCTGCCGATGATCATCTCGCGCAGCGCGCTGGTGTTGGCGAAGCTCGGGCTGCGACAGCGCATCTTCACCGGGTGGCCCGAGCCGTCGCTGACGACGTAGAAGCCGAGCTCGCCGTTGGCGCCCTCGACGGCCACGTAGCCCTCCCCCGCCGGCACGCGGATGCCGCCCGTCACCAGCATGAACTGGTCGATGAGCTCCTCCATGCGGGTGAAGACGCGGGACTTGGCCGGCCAGCGGACCTTCGGGTCGTCGACGTTGACCGGGCCGCCAGGGAGATCGGCGAGCACCTGCTCGATGATCCGCATGCTCTGCTTGAGCTCTTCCATGCGGATCAGGAAGCGGTCGTAGTTGTCGCCCACGCTGCCGACCGGGACGTCGAAGTCGTAGCGCTCGTAGCCGCTGTACGGGAACGCCTTGCGGATGTCGTACGGGACACCGGTGGCGCGCAGCACCGGACCGGTCTGGCCCCACGCGATGGCCCGCTCCTTGGACAGCAAGCCGGTGTTCTTGAGGCGGTCGACGAAGATGCGGTTGGCGGTGAGCAGCTTGTCGACGTCGTCGTAGAGCTCGCGCACCTTGACGAAGGTCGCCTTCAGCCGTTCGGAGAACCCGTCGCGCAGGTCCTGTGAGAGGCCGCCGATGCGCACGTAGTTGTTGGTGACGCGCGCGCCGCACAGGTCCTCCACGAGGTCCCACAGCATCTCGCGCGCCTCGACCGCGTACAGGAAGGCACTCATCGCGCCGAGTTCGAGGCCGCCCGCGCCGACGCACGTGAAGTGGTCGCCCATGCGCGAGAGCTCGCTCGCCATGACGCGCAACGCCTGCGCGCGGGCCGGGACCTCGATGCCGAGCAGCTTCTCGACCGCGAGGCAGTAGCCGAGGTTGCAGATGATCGCCGAGTTGTAGTTGAGGCGGTCGGTGTACGGGATCGCCTGCTCCCACGTCCCCGACTCGCACTCCTTCTCGAAGCCGCGGTGCAGGTAGCCGACCTGCACGTCGGCGTCGACGACGGTCTCGCCCTCGAGCTTGAGCACGATGCGGACGGTGCCGTGCATCGCCGGATGGGAGGGCCCCATCGGCAGCACCATCGGGCGGATCTCGAACTCCTCGCCGATCGGGTCGTTGAACCCCTCGGGAAGCTCGACCTCGAGGAAGTCGAGAGCGGGTGCGGTCGCGGGCTCGGCCATCGTCGGTTCCGGTCTGTCGCTTCGGTGCTCGGCCCCGGGTCAGCCCGGGTCCTCGATGCCGAGGCGCGGCTGGCGGCGGGTCTTCGGGTAGTCCTTGCGGAGCGGATGCCCCTGGAACTCGGGATAGAGAAGGATCCGGCGCAGGTCGCCGTGGCCCTCGAACGTGACGCCGTACATGTCGTAGGCCTCGCGCTCGTGCCAGTCCATGCCGGGCCAGAGGTCCTTGACGCTCGCGACCCGCGCGTCCCCCGCCTCGAGCCGCACCTTGACGCGGATGCGGCGCAGATCCCGCATCGACGTGAGGTGGTAGACGACCTCGAAGCGCGGGGTGCGCGGCAGGTGGTCGACCACCGTGACGTCGGTCGGCATGTCGAACGAGAGGTCGCGGTCGTCGCGCAGGAACGCCATGACGTCGTGGAGCACATCGCGCGCCACGATCGCGGTCTCGTCGCCGTGCTGGGCGTGGCTCTCGACGATCGCGTCGCCGAAGCGCTCGACCAGCCGGGGGACCACCGGATCGGTGCGCCGCTCTGGGAAGCTCGTGCCGCTCATGTCAGTTCGGGCTCCGGTCGTAGCCGTTGCGGATGTGACCCAGCCGGATCGGCAGCTCGGCCGCGGGCGTCAGCAGGTCCTGCTTGTGCCAGAGGCAGCCTTCCTTGGTGATCGACGC
>CAYMQR010000109.1:9734-11576 GCA_964392195.1 uncultured bacterium
CGGGCGTCAGCAGGTCCTGCTTGTGCCAGAGGCAGCCTTCCTTGGTGATCGACGCCACCTCGACCCGGCGGCTCATGACGATCGCCTCCTCCGGGCACGCTTCCTCGCACAGGCCGCAGAACATGCAGCGGTCGATGGCGATGTCGAAGACCTTCGGCCGGCGCTGGATGCCGTCGCCGACCTCCTCGGGGAAGATCGTGATGCAGTCCGTCGGACACGCCTTCTCGCACAGCCCGCACGCCACGCAACGCTCGGCGCCGTTCTCCATCTGCACCAGCACCGGCATGCCGCGGAAGGCGGGCGAGTAGCCCACCTTCTCCTCCGGCCAGTTCACGACGAAGGTGCGGCGGCGGCCGATCATGTAGCCGATCAGGTTGCGCCAGAAGTGCCGCGCCGTGATGACGCAGCCCTTCACGATCTCCCACAGGTAGATCCGCGCGAGGAAGGTCTCGGCCTGGTCGCGGCGGACCGTGATGACGCTGCCCGGCATGAACGTGGCTCCCGATGGCGCTTTCTTCGTCGATCCCGCGCGAGACCGGCCGGTCAGGCCGCCGGCTGGGCGACGTCTCCGGTGGCGACCCCGCCCGCCTGCAGCGACTCGGGGGTGACGCCCGCATAGGACGGGACGCTCGCCGCGATCGCGAGCAGGACGCGCTCCGCGTCGAAGTGCTCGCTCGCGCCGCCGTGCGAGGCGATGAGCCGCGCGAACACCTCGCCCTCGACGAGGTTGCCATCCGGCGGGTGGATCGCCGCGCGGATCGCCTGGACCCGCCCCTCGAAGTTCGTGTAGGTGCCGGCCTTCTCGGCCCACGTGCAGCCGCCGATCACCAGGCTCGCGTGGTCGCTGATCGTGGTCGGCAGGATGTCGTGGTTCACCACCCGCTCGACGCCGCTCAGCGCGCGGCGCACCCGCGCCTCGCCGGCGACGGCGAGCATCTCGCTGCCGATCACGTAGAGCAGCTTGACGCGCCCCGCGGTGCATTCGTCGAGGACCTGATCGAGGGTGGCGCCGGGTACGTCGAGGTCCGCGAAGCCGCGGCCGTTCGCCGCCTTCTCGGGACGGATCAGGAAGTCGTCGCCCTCCCCCATCGGCACCGGCACCGCGAGCAGCGAGGTCCCCCACACGTCCCGCGCCAGGCGGCGGAGCAGGAACGCCTCCTCGTTGGTCAGGTTGGGCGAGGCGACCACCGCGACGGCCTGCGGCCCGTGCTGGGCCTTGACCTCGGCGACCCAGTCCGAGAGCCGCCGGATCGCGAGCGGGAACGCGAGCTCCTCGAAGTCACCCGAGCCGGCGCGCACCGCCGCGCCGCGGGCGCGGCGCTCGTCGTTCACGTAGTCGATGTTGAGGCGGCCGTGGTCGCACATCCAGGTGTCGTTCACGGCGTCGTTGCGCCGCGGCGTCAGGCGCCACACGCGGTCCTTGTAGCCACCCACGTTGACGTTGCAGCCGCGCGAGCAGCTCGTGCACACGCCCGGCGTCTCGTTGAGGAACCACACCCGCAGCTTGTGGTGGAACTCCTTCGAGAGCAGCGCGCCCACCGGGCAGATGTCGGCGGTGTTGATCGAATACGGATTGTCGAGCGGCTGGCCCGGATACGTGGAGATGAACGAGCGGTCGCCCATGTTGAGGACCGCCAGCTCGCGCGTCTCCGAGATCTCGGCGGTGAAGCGCACGCAGCGACGGCACAGGATGCAGCGCTCCTGGTCGAACACCACCCGCGGGCCGATCTCGGTGCGCTTGGGCGCCTTGCGCCGCACGTCCTCGGTGCGCCCGTGGCCGCGTCCGTGCTGGAACGCGAACTCCTGGAGCTTGCACTCGCCCGCCTGGTCGCAGATCGGACA
>CAYMQR010000110.1:0-11551 GCA_964392195.1 uncultured bacterium
CCGGGTGGCGGCGGCCGGCGGGGGGGAGGCCACCCGCGGAGCGTCTCGCCGTGACGGGAGCGGTCGAACGTACCACCAGGGTCGAGCGCCTGAGAACGACACGGAGGAGCCTCCGATTCCTCGCGAGGCAGGCCGAGCGTTGCAAGCCCTGCACCGCCGGCCGCCGTGTTCGATCGCGTCCCATCGACGCCCTCCCGCAGGTGTTTCCGCGGACGGCGCTCGGCACCTCGACCGGCCGTGCAACGGGAGTGCACGACCGATGTAAGCGTTACCAGCGCCCGGCTCCGCCCGCGGAGGGACTCCGGGTCGGCATCGCGCACGACACCCCGGCACGCGGCGTCGCACGCGCTACGGATCACCTGCGACTCGAGGCACTGCGCTTGCATCGTCTCCATCGACCGCGGACACGCCAACGGAACGCGTCCGTTCGCTTCGAGCGAGTACCCGGCGCTCCCCGCGGCTCGACGAGCGAACCTCCAATCGACGAGCGGCGCTCCCGTCGACGGTCTCCGCGCCTGGGCCAACGGCCGTGAGCGCTCCGCCGTGCGATGTCGACGTGCGAGCCCTCGCTCGGGAAAGCGGATCATGCCACCACCCGAAGGACCTCCCGGCTCCGCGGCGTTCGGAAACGACCCGAACCGGCGATCCGCGCAGCGGCGGATCCCGCTCCGGCTTCCCCCGTTGCCCTACGCGAAGGACGCGCTCGCGCCCATGCTGAGCGGCGAGACCCTCGACACGCACTACGAGAGGCACCAGCGGCACGATCTCGAGCTCCTGGAGCGGTCGCTCGAGGGGTCGCTACTCGGAGATCAACCGCTCGACGGGATCGTCCGCCTCGCGACGGGCGAGGTGTTCGACCACGCCTCACAGGTGTGGAACCACACGTTCTACTGGAACAGCATGACCCCGCACGGCGGCGGGACGCCGCGCCGCGGGCGGATCTCCAAGGCGATCGACAGCTCGTTCGGCTCCTACGGCGAGTTCGCCGAGCGGTTCCGGCGAGTCGCCGCCGGCCTCCTCGGATCCGGCTGGATCTGGCTCTACCGGCCCGACGCGACCGACCGGGTGGAGCTCGCGGCGCTACCCAACGCGGGAAATCCGCTCTCCAACGGCGGCGCGCCGATCCTGGTCGCGGATCTGTGGGAGCACGCGTATTACCTGGATCACCGCGACCAGGCGGCGCGCTACGTCCAGCTCTTCCTCGACAAGCTCGTCCACTGGGACTTCGCCGAGCAGAACTTGTCCGAGATCCGCGGACTCGCCGCGCGAGCGGGTCCGCGTGATCCATGACGTTCGCGCCCGACGGGGAGGTGCAGGGCGGCGAACCGCCGGTCGGCCCGGCGGGCCCAGCGCTGGGGCTCTGGGGCGCGTTACGGATCCGTGCGCTGCGGTGCGGCGCCGCGGAATGGATCCGGATCTCGTCAGGGAGCCGTCCGGTGACAGGCCCGATCGATCGCCCCCTCGCTCCGGTTGGCCCGTGATTCTCTCGACTTGGCGCCGACGTCGCGAGGTGAACCCGAGACCGCGCGAGCCCGGTGGTCGGCATCGGCTTTGCGGTGCTCCAGAGGCAGTCGCGCAGTGCCAATCGCTGGTTCGAGTGGACGAGGAGGTCGAAGCCATGGCGGGCAAACTGGATCAGGCCAAAGGGCGTGTGAAGGAAGCGGTGGGCGTGCTCACGGACGACAAGAAGCTCCAGACCGAAGGGAAGGTCGATCAGCTCGTCGGCAAGGTGAAGAAGGCCGTCGAGAAGGTCGTTCACACCGTCAAAGAGACGGTTTCCTGAGGCGATCCCCGCGCGGAAGCCGCCGCGCGGCGCGGGACGCCCCGAGCGCCGCGCCCGGCGAGTCGGAGGGGAGGGTGTCGACCGTGGTGGAGCCGTCGCGCGGTGCAGCGCCCTTCCCGCACGTCTCGCCGATCGACGAGCCCGTGCTTCGCGAGGTCGTCGAGACGCTCGCGACGCTGTCTCGGACAGCGTGCTCGCCAGCCGAGCGCGAGGCGGCGGCGCTGATCGCCGAGCGGCTGCGCAAGGCCGGATGTCACGACGTCGAGCTGGAAGACGAACCCTCGTGGGGATCGTTCCCGCCCAACGTGATCGCGGCCGGGCTACTCGGCATCGCTGGAGGCATCGCCGGCCTGGCGGGTCGTCCTCTGCTCGCGATCGGTCTGTTGCTGGCATCGATCGCGGGCGTGGCGGACGAGGTGCAAAACGGGCCACGGGTGCTGCGCCGGCTGCTGCGGCGCAAGCGGCGCACGGTCAACGTGGTCGCGCGCGCGGGCGATCCGAACGCGCCGCGAACGATCGTGCTGATGGCCCACCACGACGCCGCGAAGACGGGCCGCCTCTTCGACCAGACTCTGCTCGAGAAGGTCTACGCGCGCTGGCCCGCGTTCGTGCACGCGCGAAGGAGTGCACCGCCGGAATGGTGGATCGGCGTCATCGCGCCCGCGGTCGCGGTTCTCGGCGTCGTCACGGGCCAGGGCTGGCTGATCGGGCTCGGCGTCGCCGGGATCGTGGCCGGCGTCGCGTTGCTCGCCGACATCGAGCGAAGCGAAACGGTGCCGGGCGCGAACGACAACCTCTCCGGTGTCGCGGCGCTGGTCGCGATCGCCGACGCGCTGCACGCCCGTCCCATCCAGGGCCTCGACGTCTGGATCGTGTCGACCGGCGCCGAGGAGACGCTCCAGGACGGCATCCGTGCGTTCATGGCGTGACATGGCGAGGAGGTCCAGCGCCGTGGCGCGGTCACGCTCAACTTCGAGACCGTCGGCTCGCCCCATCTCGGCCTGCTCGAGGGAGAAGGTCCGCTGTGGATGGAGGACTACCGGGGGCCGTGGCTCCGCGACACGATCGCGTCGATCGCCAGGGACCGCGGCATCGAGCTCGAGCGCGGGCTTCGGGCGCGCTCCTCGACCGACAGCGTGATCACCAGCCGCGCGGGCCTGCCGTCGGCCTGCCTCGTATCGCTGACCGACTGGCGCGCGCTGGCCAACTACCACCTGCGGACCGACGTCCCCGAGAACCTCGACTACACGACCATCGCGAACGCGGCACGGCTGGGTGTCGCCGTGGCCGAGTCCTTGGGCGGCCGAGGGATACGGGTCAGCGATCCGCTCGCGGAGACGGCGCGTTCCCGATCAGCGGGAGCTGGCTGAGCATGCCGACCTTGAACGCGGACGTGATCAGGTCGTCGAGCTGGTAGAAGCGCGCGCCCACCCGACCCGACACATCGGCGCTGATGCGCTCGAAGTAGCGCATCCGCAGCGCCTCGCCTTCGCGCTCGAGCTCGCTGGCCCTGTGGGTGAGCGCGAGCGACGCGCGGTCGTCGAGCGCTTCGTTCTTCCCGACGAAATCCTGGAGCACCCGCATCATGCGCTTGTCGAGGGCGTTGCGCTCCTTCTCGAACCCGGCGTAGAGGTCCCAGAAGCTCTCCTTCTGGCCCTCCGCCAGGCTCATCCCGCTCTCGAAGACCTTGCGCCGCTCGGCGGTGATCGCGAAGCGGATGACCTCGGTGTCGACGGTCGGCTGGATCGTCTCTGGCGCCGCCGGCGCCGGCGCCGGCTCCGCGGCCACGGCGGCGCGGGTGAGGCCGGCCGCGAGCTCACAGGCGAACAGGAAGGATCGATTCCGGATGATCATGGAGCACCCCCTGGTGGTCGATAGATGCTGGGATCGACGTTCGGTGTCAGGCTCACGTCGATGAAGGTGAGGTCGTAAGCGTGGACCTTGGCTGGGCGCGACGTGACCACGTGGAGCCGGCCGGGGAGGGTGAGGGCGCCGACCTCCTGCCATTCGAGGAACGTGGCGCTGCCCGAGAGCCCGACGTCGCCCTGGCCTACCTCGAACGCCACCTGGACGAGCTCACCGGTTCCAGGATCGAAGTAGGCCAGCGCGCGGCGCTGCATCCCCGCCGCGCTCGCCGGTGGCTCGACGAGCACGGTCTCGAGCTCCCGATCGCCGAACGGCTTCACACCCGCGTGCGCGAGGCGGACCCCCGGGGCGAGCATCTGGAAGGGAGTCGAGAAGAGCTGGGCCTCGACCGGGACCCGCATCGCCTCCGGATCGGGAAGCCTGGCGCTGCGCTGGCCGTCCTCGACGAAGAAGACGTCGTCGCCATTGCGGACCCAGGCGGAGCGGTGCGCGTCGGCGAAGTCCATTCGGCCCCGCGCGCGGTCGAAGTCGAAGGTGAAGCGGATCTCGCGCTCGGTCTGTGGGGGCTCGACCTCGTTCGGCTCGGCTGCGGGAGCCCGCTCGTACCGCGCCGTGAACGTGATGTCGTCGAGACGGTCCCACGCCCTCTGGCCGCCGTGGAGACGCACGGCGCGCGCCACCAGCGCTCGACCCCGCCGCTCGGCCTCGTCGGAGGTGAGGTCCTCGCGCCGCGGCAGGAGGGCTCCGCAACCGCCGCAGAGGAAGGCGCCGAGCAGCGCAACGGCGGTCGCGATCCGCGTGGTGAGCTTCATGGTCTCCGCCGGTCGACGCCGGCTCGCGAGGGGCCGGCGCCGACCGGCGCACCCCACGGCGGCGGCCGCGTTCAGAACGCCTTCGACCACATCACCAGCACCTGGCTGCCGCCGCGGTCGCCCCGCACGAGCCGGGTGTCGTAGTCGTACTCGACCTCGAGGGTCGAATCCCAGAAGAACCCGCTGACCAGCGCCACCGAGGGGACCTCGCCGGTGAGGGAGCGGAAGTGCGCGTTGCCGGTGGACTCCTCGATCGAGACGATCCGGCCCTGGAAGAGCGTGATGCTGGCGCGCAGGTACATGAAGAACGTGAGCTCGTAGCGGTACGAGGCGGTCGCGAGGACGTACTCGTCGGCGATGAACTGATCGAACAGCGCGCCCGGATACGTGAGCCGGATGAGGTCGTCCGCCTCCCTCGGCAGCGGACCGCCGCCGACCCGGAATCCCGAGTACCGGTCCAGTGTCCCTTGCGGCGCCCAGCCGAGGTGGATCTGGCCGGTGATGCCGTGCCGGTCGGAGAGCCACGGGAGTCGCGACGCGCCCACCACATAACCCCTGAGCTTCATGAAGTTGCGGTCGCCGAGCTCGGTGAGCGGATCGCGGTGGCCCTCGACGGCGGCGGGTTGCTGATTCCAGCGATCCCGGCGCAGGAACTCGGCGTCCAAGCCGAACGCGTAGCCGGACTGGGGAAGCTCGAGCAGGTTTCGCTGCAACGCGTCGTGCCGCACCCTGAGCGATGGACCGTGCACCCACGTGTCCAGCGGGACCGCGATGTCGGGCGAGGTCTGGTCGGTGCGGTTGAAGTGCTGGTATTCGCCCCGGTAGAAGAGCTGGATCCGGAGCTGGTTGTCGACGTTGAAGGGCGATATGTCGAGCGCCCATCCCGGGCCGAGCCACAGCGTCTCGTAGCCCCATTTGAGCTCGGTGTCGTCGAGCTCCTCGCCGCTCACCGTCTCCGCTTCACCGAACAGGCGGCGGTCGTCGTTGCCGAGCCGGACGATGGCCTCGAAGCCGTGGAAGCGCTGCGCGAACTCGAGGTCGTTGACGAGCCCGCTGATCTGCGCTCGCAGCCGGTGCTCATCCTCCCAGTCGCCCAGGTAGTAAAACGAGCCGAGGGGGGAAAACTGGGTATCCCCGATCTTCGGGGCGTAGAGCGTGGCACCGAGCGCGACGGCCATCGTGTCGCCGCGATCGCGCGCTTCGATGTTCACCTGCTCACCGAGGATCTCGGTCTGGTACGGCTCGCCGGCCTGCCCCGACTCGTGCTCGGCGGGGGCTGGCTCGGGCTGGCTGGCGGTCGGCACGTCCACGGCGCCCGCGGACGACGATTGCGGCTGCACCAGGCCGGGGACGAGGAGCCACAGCGAGGCCGTCAAGCACGCTGCGGATCGAGATCGAGTGGCGAGTGACGTCACGGGTGCCCTCCTGCGGTTGGGGTGTCGCAGCGGGTCGAGACGAACCCTGGCCACGGAACCTGCGATGGTCGAGCTCGCGAGCTCGATGTCTGCTTCCGAGGAGCGGGCGCCTCCCCCGAGATCAGCTCGGGATCGACGACGGCGGACGCGCTTCACGCCTCATGGTTCGATAAAGCAAGATCGGCGCCCGTGGCGATCGCGAGCCGCGGTGCGAAAGGCGGGCTGGATTGCTTGCCCGGGCTTCGCACCTTTGCACGCCGTCTACAGAATTCCTGTAAGAGCTTCCTCGATGAGGCTCTCGCGATTGCCGTGCGCGGCTCGCACCGAACGGCCGGAGCGGCTTTGGGCGGTGAAGTCTCGCGGCGAGCCTCTCGATCCGGCTCGGGGGCGGAGCCGGCACAGGCGTTGCTCTACGCCGAGTCGCTGCGTACGGCCGGATCCCCCGGGAAGCGCTGCGGAGGTCGTGATGAGCGTGAGTCTGATCGTGCTGGTGCTGCTGGTGTTGCTCCTCGTCGGCGCCGTTCCCGCGTGGCCCCACAGTCGAGGCTGGGGTTATGGGCCGTCGGGTGGTCTGGGGCTGGTACTGCTGATCCTGCTGGTCCTCATGGTCACCGGGAACCTTCACCTCTAGCGTCGCGCGGCCGTTGCGCGCACACGGCGCGGCGGCGGCCGAGGGCCGCGTGGCCCCCCGGAAGAAGCCCAATGAAGATCGAGCCGATCGCGCCCAGGAATCCCGAGTCTTTCTGGACGTTCGACCGCGTACTGCCGACCCTCTCCAAGAGTGCCACGTTCCCGAACCTGGCGCTCCCGACGATCGCGGCGCTCACTCCGCGCAGGCACGAGGTGGTGCTCAGGGACGAGAACGTCGAGGCGATCGACTTCGACACCGACGCGGACTGGATCGGGCTCACCGGCTACATCGTCCACAAGAAGCGGATGTTCGAGATCATCGACGCGTTCAAGGCGCGCGGACGGCGCATCGCCGTGGGCGGACCGTTCGCGACACTCTGCCCCGAGCAGCTCCGCGGCAAGGTGGATGTGCTCTTCGTGGGAGAGAGCGAGCGCACCTGGCCCCGGTTCCTGTCTGATCTCGAGGCCGGGGAGGTGCGGCACGAGTACCATGCCGATGCACTCCCCGATCTCGACGACGCGCCGATCCCGCGCTTCGACCTGCTCAAGCTCGATCGCTACCGCAGCATGGCAGTGCAGTTCGCGCGCGGCTGTCCGTACACCTGCGAGTTCTGCGACATCATCGTGATGTACGGGCGCAAGCCGAGGACCAAGCCGGTGGCCCGTCTGGTCGCCGAGATCGAGGCGCTCCACGCGCTGGGTGCCCACGACGTGTTCGTGGTCGACGACAACTTCATCGGCAACAAGAAGGCCGCCAAGGCGCTGCTGCGGGAGCTGGCCGCATGGCAGGCGGCGCACGGTCATCCGGTCGAGTTCATGACCGAGGTGTCGCTCAACCTGGCCCAGGACGACGAGCTGCTGCGGCTGATGCACGACGCCAACTTCACGTCGGTGTTCGTCGGCATCGAGTCGCCGCGGGTCGCGAGCCTCCAGGAGACCGGCAAGACCCAGAACATCCTCGCCGATCCGCTCGCCTCGGTCCGCAAGATCCAGGACGCCGGGATCGAGGTGATGGCGGGGATGATCGTGGGCTTCGACAACGACGACGCATCGATCTTCGAGGAGCAGTTCCGGTTCATCCAGGACGCTCGCATCCCGGTGTCGATGACCGGCTTGCTGAACGCTTTGCCGCAGACCCCGCTGCGCGAGCGCCTGCTCGCCGCCGGCCGGCTCGACGGCGAGTACACGGGAGACCAGTTCGTGTTCTCGAACGTGGTGCCGGCCGCGATGTCGCGGCTCGAGCTCTACCAGGGCTACAAGCACCTGCTGGCACGGCTCTACGACCACACCAACTACCGCGAGCGTGCCATGGCTTTCATCCGCGAGCAGGGTGAAGGAGTCCGGGTGCGGGTCTCTGCGGGGCCCCACGAGGTGCGGATCTTCCTGCGGGTGCTGTGGACGTGCGTGCTCCTCGCGCCACCGCGCCGGGCGGCGATGACGTTGCGGATGCTCGGCGAGACGTTGCTGCGCCGGCCGGGCTCGATGCGCAAGGCGGTCGTGCTGGCGCTTATGCACAAGCACCTCTACGAGTACGCTCAATTCGTCCAGGCCGAGCTCGATCGGATCATCGAGGCCCTGCGTGCCGCGGCGGCGCCGCCGGTTGCTGCCGAGGTGTTCGTCGGCCACCGGGTGCTCCGCCCGGCCCCAGTCGGCGAAGCCTCGGTCGCCTGACCCGGGAAGCACTGGCCTGCGTGATGTTCCTGCCGGGTGACAGGCGCTCGGTGGGAGGCCGACCACCCGTGACGAGGTGATGACCTGCGTCCGAGGCCGGGCGCGGGAGGGGGTGACGGAATTCGCCTCGATTCTCGCCTGCATGCGGCGCTGTCGAGGGTCTTCGACGAGGCCGCCTCGGCAGCCTGTTCGGCACGTCGTTTGCGCTTAGCAGGAGATGGATTGGGTCGTCTGCTCCGCCCCAGCGGGTGGAGAATCGGCCCACTCGCCCGAAGCGGGGCTCGACCATGCAGCGGAGAAGCGCCCAGGCTCTCGACGGGATCGCGAGCTTCCTCGGGAGGCTCGTCATCCGCAGCGGGGCTGCGGCCGACAACACGCTCGCGCAGCTCGACGCCTATCGCGGTCGCACCATCGAGGAACTGTTCCCGGCTCCCCCGGGGTTACCCGACGTCACGGTCTCCCGTGCCTGGAAGGCCGGGCCTCTCGAGAGCCTCCACCTGTCGTTCCCGTCGGAATACCAGCCGATCTCGCCCGACTTCCGGCAGCGCCACAACCAGGAATACCGCCGCAATCAACGGGTGTCGGTGCGATGGATCCGCCACACCCGGGGAGGCCCGCGGCCCACGCTCATCTTCCTGCACAGCTGGATGCAGCCCGACACCGCGCTCGAGGAGCTCACGATGCTGCCGGTCCTCGCAGGCCAGCTTGGCCTGCACGTGGCGCGGCTCGATCTGCCGTACCACGGGCGCCGCAAGCCTCGCGGGTCGCGGTTCGGGGGCGAGTACTTCTGGACCGCCGACCTGGTGCGCACCGTCGAGGCCATCGGCCAGAGCGTGTGGGACACGCGGCGATTGGTCTCGTGGCTCCTCGCTCGCGAGGGAGCGCCCGTCGGGATCATGGGGTTGAGTCTCGGCGGGATGATGGCTCTCTACAGCGCGTGCGCCGATCCCCGCCTCGCGTTCGCGATCGGTGTGGCGGCCCACCTCGACCTCGCCGGCGTGCTGGGTGACGCCTCGATCCTGAAGCGCATGCGAGGCGAGCTCGAGAGTCACGGGTGGAGCCCCGCCGACGTGAGCGCGTACATGGCGTTGGTGGGGATTGCGGACCTGAAGCCGGTGATCCCGACCAGCCGGATCTTGCTGGTCGCCGGGAAGTACGATCGGCTGCTCAGCGCGGATCGCACGGAAGCACTGTGGAATCGCTGGGGCGAGCCGCCCATCCACTGGTTTCCTGCGGGACATCTGGGGATCTTCACGCACCTTCCGGGCACCATTGCCGCGGTTCGCCGCTTCCTCGAGGGCCTGGGCCTCGGGCGCTGGCGCCGGGACGGTGCGGCGGGTTCCTCCTCGTCTGTTGCCCCGACAGAGCCCGTGTCACGACCGTGAGGGAGCGGCCGAGGCGGGCGACGGGTGGCGCCAGCGGACCGTGACCTGCGCCCGCCCGTGGCTCGGGCAGGTGCTCGTGCACGACCGGGACGAGTCGCTGGCGCGCGCGTGCAGGACGCTCGATCGGGTGCGCCGCACGGTTCCCGCGTGGGACCCGGCATTCGGGAAAACGCCCTCGGGAACCTCGTGTTCACCGAGGTCCCGATCACGCGGAATCAGCGTGAGCTCGCCCCACCGCGTGACGAGCACACCGCATGGATGGGTTCAGGACGTCGTTGGCGCCGATCTCCCCAACCGCGCGGGCCGAGTCCGCCGTCGGTGGCCCATCGAGCTCGACGAGCACGCGGTTGCTGCCGACCGACGCCGGCCCAGCGCCGGCGCCGCGCGTCACCCTGGCTCGTAGCCGAGGTAGGGGCGCAGCCAGCGCTCGATCACCGCCGGCTCCACACCCTTGCGGCGCGCGTAGTCCTCGACCTGGTCCTTGCCGACCCGGCCGACCGCGAAATAGCGCGACTCGGGGTGGCCGAAGTAGAGGCCGCTCACCGACGCCGTGGGCAGCATCGCGAAGCTCTCGGTGAGCTTCATGCCGGCCTGCCTCTCGGCCTCGAGGAGCTTGAAGAGCGTCCCCTTCTCGGTGTGATCCGGCTGCGCCGGGTAGCCGGGCGCCGGACGGATGCCGCGATACTCCTCGTCGATCAGGTCCTCCGGCGTGAGCTTCTCGTCACGACCGAAGCCCCAGTCGGCGCGGGCGCGCTGGTGGAGCATCTCGGCGAACGCCTCGGCGAGGCGGTCGGCGAGGGCTTGCGCGAGGATCTTGGCGTGGATGTCGTGGGTGCGCTCGTGCTCGGCGACGAGCTCGTCGAGGCCGAGCCCGGCGGTCACCGCGAACAGCCCGAGGTAGTCGGCCACGCCGCTTCCCGCGGGCGCCACGAAGTCGGCGAGCGCTCGGCGCGGCTCGCCGTTCTTCCCTTCCTCCTGCTGGCGCAGGGTGTGGAAGCGCGCGAGCTCGGTGGCGCGGCTCTCGTCGGTGTAGAGCACGAGGTCCTCGCCGTCGGCCTGCGCCGGGAAGAAGCCGTAGACGCCGCGCGCCTTGAGCCTGCCGCCGCCCTCGAGGCGCGCGAGCATCCCGTTCGCCTCCTCGAGGAGACCGCGCGCGACCTCGCCCACCCTCGCGTCCTTGAGGATCGCGGGGTACTTGCCGCGCAGCTCGTAAGCGTGGAAGAGCGGCGTCCAGTCGATGAACGGCACCAGCTCGGCGATCCGCGGCTCGACCGTCCTGGTGCCGAGGAACGAGGGCCGCGCCACGGCGCCGTCGCCGAACGAGAGCTTGGGCGCGCGGGCACGGGCGTCGGCCAGGGTGAGCAGCGGGCGGCGCGTCGACGCCGACGCGACCAGCTCGCGCATCAGCGCCTGGTGGCGCTCGTTCTCCTCGCGGAAGCGCGGCCGCTGCGCGGGGTCGACGATCTTGCCGACGATCCCCACCGAGACCGACGCGTCGCGGACGTGCGCGGTGATGCCGTCGTAGCACGGCGCGATCTTCGCCGCGGTGTGCTTGTCGCTGGTGGTGGCGCCGCCGATCAGGAGCGGGGTCGTGTAGCCGAGCCGCTTCATCTCGCTCGCCACGTGCGTCATCTCGTCGAGCGACGGCGTGATGAGGCCGGAGAGGCCGATCAGGTCGGCGTTCCACGCCCTGGCCTCGTCGAGGATCTTCTCGCACGGCACCATGATGCCGAGGTCCTTGATCTGGTAGCCGTTGCAGGCGAGCACCACGCCCACGATGTTCTTGCCGATGTCGTGGACGTCGCCCTTCACGGTGGCGAGCAGGATCCGCCCCTTGTCGGCGTCGGCGCCGAGGGCCGCCTTCTCGGCCTCCATGAGCGGCTCGAGGATGGCGACCGCCTTCTTCATCACGCGGGCGCTCTTCACCACCTGCGGCAGGAACATCTTGCCGGCGCCGAAGAGCTCGCCGACCACGTTCATGCCGTCCAT
>CAYMQR010000111.1:0-11544 GCA_964392195.1 uncultured bacterium
CTCGCGGTAGCGCAGCGCTTCCTTGATGTTCGTCTGGTTGTAGGTGTTGGTGCCCCAGTCGTCGCCGAACCCGCCCTCGTACTTCCGCTCGGGCTGGTCCTCGATGCCGGTGGCCTTCGGGAACACCCAGGTGCTGCGCGGACGGCGCTGCTCCTCGAGGGCGGGGCGGGCGCTGTTGTACGTCTGCTGGTTGATGGCGGCGATCTGCGCCCGCGCCTCACCCGCGGCGAGCACGGCCGCGGCAACGCCGGCGGCCACCCAGATGCGCCCCTTCGCCATGCGATCCAGGCTAGCGCCGCGCGGGACGCCGCGACAAGCGCGGCTGTGGTATCCCGGGCGCGGCGCGGGAGGGGACGGGGCGAGATGATGGCGCGTGTCGGGCTCATGCTGGTCAACCTCGGGACGCCCGCGGCTCCGCGGACGGCCGAGGTGCGGACCTACCTGCGCGAGTTCCTGTCGGACCCGCGCGTCCTCGACATGCCGGCGCTCGGCCGCGCGCTGCTGCTCAACCTGGTGATCCTGCCGTTCCGCCCCAGCAAGTCCGCGGAGGCGTATCGCAAGGTGTGGACCGACCGCGGCTCGCCGGTGCTGTTCCACGGCGTCGACCTCGCGAAGAAGGTCCAGGCCGCCCTCGGCCCGGAGATCCAGGTCGAGCTCGCGATGCGCTACCAGCAGCCGTCGATCGGCGAGGCCCTCGACCGCTTCCGCGCCAGCCGCACCGACCGGATCGCCGTGCTGCCGCTCTTCCCCCAGTACTCGTCGGCGGCGTGGGGCTCGGCCGCCGAGAAGGTGCTGCTCGAGGCCGGGAAGCGCTGGAACCTGCCGACGATCCAGCTCGTGCCGCCGTTCTACGACCACCCGGCCTTCCTCGACGCCCTCGCCCGCACCGCGCGGCCGGCGCTCGCCACCTTCCGGCCCGAGCACGTGCTGCTGAGCTTCCACGGCCTGCCCGAGCGCCAGGTGCGCAAGAGCGACGAGAGCGAGGGGCGCGACCACTGCCTCGCCTCGGTGGGTTGCTGCGACTCGATCGGCGCCGCCAACCGCCACTGCTACCGCGCCCACTGCTTCGCGACCGCGCGCGGGCTCGCCGCGCGCCTCGACCTCGCGCCCGAGCGCCACGAGGTGTCGTTCCAGTCGCGCCTCGGCCGCACGCCGTGGATCCAGCCGCACACCGACGAGCGGGTCCGCGCGCTGGCGCAGAGCGGCGTGAAGCGGCTCGCGGTCCTCTGCCCGGCGTTCGTGGCCGACTGCCTGGAGACGCTCGAGGAGATCGGCATCCGCGCGCGCGACGACTTCCGCGCCCACGGCGGCGAGGAGCTGCTGCTGGTGCCCGCGCTCAACTCGCGCGACGCGTGGGTGGACGCGCTGGTGCAGGTCGTCCGCGACGGCATCCACTGGCCGATGTGACGGAGACGGGAGGCGCGCGTGGGGCTCGGATCGGCGATCGAGTGGACCCACGCGACGTGGAACCCCGTCACGGGCTGCGAGAAGATCAGCCCGGGCTGCAAGAACTGCTACGCGGAGCGCATGTCGGAGCGGCTGCGCCTGATGGGGCAGCCGAACTACCGGAACGGCTTCGCCGTCACGTTGCAGCCGCACATGCTGGAGGTGCCGCTCGGCTGGAAGCGCCCGCAGCGGATCTTCGTCAACTCGATGAGCGACCTGTTCGAGGAGAGCGTGCCGCTCGACTACGTGCGCGCGGTGCTCGACTCCGCGCGGCGCGCCCACTGGCACCGCTTCCAGGTGCTCACCAAGCGCGCCGAGCGGCTGGCCACCGTCGACGGCGAGCTCGACTGGCCGCCCAACGTGTGGATGGGCGTCAGCGTCGAGAACGAGGACTACCTGTGGCGGATCGACGCGCTGCGCCGCACCCGCGCCGCGCTCAAGTTCCTGTCGATCGAGCCGCTCCTCGGTCCCCTGCCGGCGCTCGACCTGAGCGGGATCGGCTGGGTCATCGCGGGCGGCGAGTCGGGCCCGCGCTGCCGCCCGATGGCGCCCGAGTGGGTGATGGGCGTGCGTGACCGCTGCGCGGTGAGCGGAGTGCCGTTCTTCTTCAAGCAGTGGGGCGGCACCAACAAGAAGAAGACCGGGCGCCTCCTCGAGGGCCGCACCTGGGACGAGCTGCCGGAGTGAGCGTGCGGCGCCGGCTCAGACCGGGACCGCGGTCACGCCCGCGGACTCGTCCTCGAGCAAACGCGTGACCATGCCCGCGCACGCCAGCCAGTCGAGGTGGTGCTTGAGCGCCTCGCCGTGGACGGCGTGGAGGCGCTGGTAACGCTCGCTCGGCGCCATCGGCCCGAGCTTGCGCAGCTCGGCGAGCAGGACCTCCTCTTCGTAGCGCTCCTCGAGCAGCTTGCGCCACTCGCCCCGCAGCCGGTTGCGCACGCCGCCGACGCCGCCCGTGCCGTGCGCCGCCGCGACCGCCGGGTGGCCGAGCGACGCCTCCCAGCGCGCCTCGCCGTCGGCGGGCGCGACCTCGCGGATCCACGGGCGCGGGACGTTGACGAGCGGCACGAAGGCGTGCCCTCTGGCGAGGCCGCGCGCCTCCTCGTAGGCGAGCGCGTCGAGGCTCACCACCAGCGGGCGGCGATCGCCGGCGAGGGCGGCGGCGAGCTCGGCGGGAGTCGCGTCATCGATCGCGAGCAGGTCGGGAACGCGCCTCGCCAGCTCGCGCAGCATCCGCGTCTTGCCGGTGGCCGGGCCGCCCAACACCACGCACGCGCGACCCTCGCCGAGGAACCCCGCCGTCCGCGCCGTGACCCGGGCCCGCAGGTCCGCGAGCGGTCCGAGCGGCGCGGGTTCGGTCATGGCGCGAGGCGCTCGATCAGGCGGTGCGGAGGGCGTCGACGATGCCGAGGCGCGAGGCGCGCACCGCCGGGAAGAAGCCGCCGACGATGCCCATGAGCAGCGCGAACCCCAGCGACGCGCCGATCGTCGCAGGAGACAGGTGGAATTGGAAGACCACTTCCGAGAACGTGTTGAAGTTGGTGGTGGAGAGGGTCAGCACCGAGAGCAGCGACGCGATGCCCAGCCCCGCCGCGCCGCCGATCAGCCCGAGCAGCATCGACTCGATCAGGAACGCGAGCAGCACGTGGCGGCGGCGGAAGCCGATCGCGCGCATGGTGCCGATCTCGACGGTGCGGTTCGCGACCGCGGCGTACATGGTGACCATCGCGCCGACGACCGCGCCGAGGCTGAAGATCACCGAGATCACGCTGCCGAGCGAGTTCAGGAACATCGAGGTCTGCTGGGTCTGCTTGGCGTAGTACTCGCGCTCGCCGAGAACCTCCACGGTGAGGCGCGGATCGGACTCGAGCCGCTCCTTGAGCGCGGCGAGGTCCTCGGGGCGCTCGAGGCGGAGCGTCATCGCGGAGTACGCCTCGCGGCGGTAGGCCGAGAGGAGCTGCTCGGAGTCGCCCCACAGCTCGGAGTCGAAGCCCGAGCCGCCGGCGTCGAAGAGCCCGACCACCTTCCACTCCCGCCCGCCCATGCGCAGCGTGTCGCCGAGCGACGCGCCCTGGAACTTCTCGGAGATGCGCTTGCCGGCGATCACCTCGTCGAGCCCGGGCTGGAACATGCGGCCCTCGACGAGCTTCACCTGCTCGCGGCGGATCTCCATCGACCTGGGCGACACGCCGCGGATCGTCACGTTGACGCCGTCGGCGCTGCCGCCCGGCGCCGCGCCGCGCTTCTTGAGCACGATCAGCACCACCGACTCGCCGGCGGCCAGCGGCTGGCCGTCCGGGCCGGTGGCGATCTCGGGCTGCGAGGTGATGATCGCCGCCGAGTCGCGCAGGATCACGCTCTGCACCTCGGTCTGCGAGCCCTTGCGGATCGCGACCGCGTTGAGCGGCGAGCCGGTGTCGACCACGGTCTTGGCGAGACCGTCGGTGAGCATCCGCGAGCCCGCGAACACGAACACCACGAGCGCGAGCCCGATCACGGTGAGCAACGTGGTGGTGCGCCGCGCGAGCGCGCTGCGAACCGAGTAGCTGAGCGGTAGGGCCATTTCCGGATCCTGGAAAGGGTCAACGATCGGGGGCGCAACGGTAAGAGAGGTCGCAGCGCGATCGCCCGAGCGAAGCGAGTCGCTCGGGGGTGGGGCCCCGCCGAGACCGCGCTCTCGGCGGGGCGGGGGTCTGGGACAGACCCCCGAAGAAACCCAGCGCGCTGCGAACCGAGTAGCTGAGCGGTAGGGCCATTTGCGAGTCCTGGGAGCGCCCGGATCACGCGATCCGGCGCAGCCCCTCCACGATCGAGACCTTCGCCGCGCCGCGCGCCGGCACGACCGCGGCGGCGACTCCCACGGCCAGCGAGATGGCGACGCCGTGCACGAACGTGAGCGGATCGATCGGCAGGCTCGGGAAGAAGTCGGCCATCTGCTTCTCGAGCATCGCGATGAGCGGCAAGAGCGAGACGAGCCCGATCGTGCCGCCCACCACCGCGAGCAGCATCGACTCGCCGCCGATCACGCCCGCGAGGTGCCAGCCCCGGAAGCCGAGCGTCTTCAGCACCGCGTACTCCTTGATCCGCTCGCGCGCCGCCATCGCCATGGTGTTGGCGAGCACCAGCAGCACCACGCCGATGATGAGCACCGACGCCACGTGGATGCCGGCGATGATGGTGCTCGACATCGCCACGAAGCCGAGCTGGAACGCCTTCTCGGTCTCGGTGAGCGTCTCGGCCAGCGAGTTCTCGAACATCGCGTCCACGGCCTGGATGACGGCGGCGCCGTTGGTCGGGTCGGCGATCTGCACCACGAAGAAGCCGGCGCGGTTGCCGTTGCCCGGGTAGACCTTCTCGATCGCCTCGTTCAGGTAGTCCCAGTGGAAGAAGAACTGGGTCTCGTCGGTTCCCGGGTCGCGCCCCGTGTAGATGGCGCGGATCACGAGCTCGTAGTCGCCCGGGAAGATCGTCCCCTTGATCGTCACGGTCTGGCCGAGCTTCCAGCCGAAGCGCTGCGCGAGCTTGCGCCCCACGACCGCCGCGTTGCGCTCGGCCAGCACGTCCTTCCACTGGTCCGGCTGCACGACGTACTCGCGGTACATCTGGAACCACGGCTCCATCTTCACCGCGAACTGCGGGAAGAAGTTCTTCTCCTCGATGTAGATGCCGCCGAACCAGTTGCCGGGCGCCGAGGTCACCACCCCCGGCACCTGCGCGATCTTCGCCTGGTAGGCGATCGGCAGCGAGAACACCAGCGACACCTTGTTGCGCGTCACCAGCCGGTCCGGCTTGGCGGCGTCGGCGCCCGCGTACCAGGCGGTGATCATGGTGCGGATCACGCCGAACGCGAGCACGGCGAACGCCACGCCGAGGACCGTGAGGAAGCTGCGCAGCTTGTGGCGCAGCGCGTTCAGGAAGACGAGCTCGAAGAGTCGCATGGCAGGTGCGGTCCGCCCCTCACCGGTGGATCGCGCTGAGCTCGCCCTTGTCGAGCTCGGCGCGGGTGTGGGCGCGCTCCGCGGCGCGCGGGTCGTGGGTCACCATGACGATGGTCTTCTTGAACTCCTCGTTGAGCTGCGCGAGCACGTCGAGGATCTGCTCGGCCGAGTTGCGGTCGAGGTCGCCGGTGGGCTCGTCCGCGACCAGCAGCGTGGGGTCGGTGACGATCGCGCGCGCGATCGCGACGCGCTGCTGCTGGCCGCCGGAGAGCTGGTTGGGACGGTGGCGGATGCGGTCGGCGAGCCCCACCACCTCGAGCGCGGTCTCGACGTGCTGGCGCCGGTCCTTCTTGGGGAGCGGGCTCAAGAGCAGCGGCAGCTCGACGTTCTCGTAGGCCGTGAGCACCGGGATCAGGTTGTAGAACTGGAAGATGAAGCCGACGTGGTTGGCGCGCCAGGTGGCGAGCTGGCCCTCGTCGAGCCGCACGATGTCGGTGCCGGCGACCTCCACCGAGCCGCTGTCCGGCCGGTCGATGCCGCCGATCATGTTGAGCAGCGTCGACTTCCCCGAGCCCGACGGCCCGAGCAGCGCGAAGAACTCGCCCTCCGGGATGTCGAGGGTGAGGTTGTTCAGCACCTGCACGGGGTTGCCGTCGTGCGAGTAGCTCTTGGAGAGGTTGTGCACCGCGACGATGGGTTTGGCTTCGCTCATGATGGCTTCCGACTGCGGACGGCGGGGACGACGGGACCGCTCGCGGCGCGCGCACGCGCGGCCCGGGTTTCAGCTCGCCGGCTGGACCGTGGCGCCCTCGGCGAGATCGGGCGGGGGGCTCACCACCACGCGGTCGCCGGTGGCGAGGCCGGAGGTGATGACCTGGTCCGCGCCGCGCGCGGCACCGAGCGTGACCGTCACCGGCCGGACCACGTTCCTGGCGTCGAGCTTCCACACCTGCGACCCGCCGGCGCGGCTCACCACCGCGCCGCGCGGCACCACCAGCTCGGGCTTGCTGGCGGGCTCGGCGCTGCGCGCGAGGAACGTGACCTTGGCCGACATCTCCGGCAGCACGCGCGCGTCGGGCTGATCGAAGACCACCTTGGTGAGCACGGTGGCCTTCGCGCGGTCGGCGGTCGGCACGATCTTCTTCACGCGGCCCGGGTACTTGGTGTCGGGGTAGGCGTCGAGGACGATCTGCACCGGCGAATCCACCTGGATGCGCTGGATGTAGGCCTCCGAGACGTCCGCCTCGACCTCGATCGAGGCCATGTCCGCGATGCTCACCACCGCGCCCCGCGAGCCGGGCGCGGACGCCATCGGCGCCACCATCTCGCCGAGGTCGGCGCTCTTGGTGAGCACGGTGCCGTCGAACGGCGCGCGGATGCGGGTGCTCTCGACCGCCACCTCCGCGGCGCGCACGCGCGCCCCGGCGGCGACGATCGCGGCCTCCGCGGCGGCCACGTCGGCCTCCGCGACCTTGCGGGCCGCGGTCGCCTGATCGAGGTCGGCGGCCGAGAGCAGCTCCTGCGCGTTGAGGTCGCGGGCGCGGCCGTAGGCGACGTTCGCCTCGGCGACGCGCGCCTCGGCCTGCGCCTTGCCGGCCCTGGCGCCGGCGAGACCGGCGCGGGCGTGGTCGAGCTCGGCCTCGACGTCGTCGCTCTCGACCCGCGCGATCAGCTGCCCCTCGCTCACGTGGTCGCCTTCCTCGACACCCAGGTACACGAGGCGCCCGGTGGCCTTCGAGGCCACCGCCGCCTTGCGCTGCGCGACGACGTACCCGGAAGCCGTGAGGACCGCCTCGGTGGTCGACGGCGCGCGCACCGTGACGGCGGCCGTCTTCACCTGCGGCGCCGGCGCCAGCCCGCGGGTGAGCTTGACCGTGGCGACCGCCGCCGCCGCGACGACCACCAGGAAGCCCACCACCACGAGCGTCGCGCGCCGCCCGCTGCGCGGGGGCGCCGGCGGACGGGTCGTTCGGTCGATCCGGAGCGCCGAAAGGTCGGGCTTTCGCGCGGGCTCGGCCATCCGGACGGGCACCGTCAGGAGACGGTGCGGTTTCCCCGCGCCATGCGCAGCGTGTACGACTCGCCGGTGGTGGTGTCGGTGCCCGTCCCGGTCAGCACGCACTGGTCGGGGACCAGCGTCAGCGCCAGGGTCTCGTCGCCGACCTGCACCACGTAGCTGCCGCGGGTGCCGCTCGCGCAGCGCCCGGTGAAGTCGTTCTGGACGCGCTCGCCGTTGCGATCGAACACCCACGTGCCGCGGATCTGGTCGCACGAGGTGTCGTCGATCTGCACGTACTCGCGGCCGGTGGCGCCGCCCACGTACTCGTGGTTGCCCACCCACACGCCGTCGAGCTCCATGTTCACGTCGTTCGGGCACTCGGGCGGGTCGTCCTGCTTGGTGAGGTTCAGGTTCAGCACCGATGCGTTCGCGGTGGTGGTGCCCGAGCCGGTGATCGCGCAGCCGTCGGTGGTGTTGAGGCTCACCACGTCGCTCACCGGCAGCCCGAGCGACAGGCCGCAGGTCCGCAGGTCCTGGTTCTTACCGCTGCACGAGCCGTCGACGAAGAGCGTGGTGGCGGTGTCGCCGCGGACGTAGGTCCAGAAGCCCTTCACGTCCGTGCCGCCGCCCTTCTCGAGGAACGAGGTGGTCTCGGTGCCCTGGACCGACGCCCCGCCCGGGTCGGTGAGCACGTGGTCGCCGCTCCAGGTACCGCTCAGGTCCGCGAGGTCGAACGGGCAGGCGTCCTTGATGCCACCACCACCGCAGCTCCCCGCGAGGACCGCGCCAGCGGCCACGAGGCAGGACGTCCATCGCCACGGCTGGCGCACGGCCCGAGTCACGAGCGATGTCATCGGCACCCCCTGGCGGTCGCGATTTCCAGCGGAACGAGCGCGCCACTATAGCCATCGGCGAGACGGCCCTCCAAGGAGATGCGCCGCGAAGGCGCGCCTCGGGATCGCGTGACAATGGCCCGCGGAAAGTGACACACTGGCCCGGCTTTTCCCGCCCCCGGTGCGAACCCACGAGACCTCCCGAATGAAGCGTTCCGCGGCCGCCTTCGCCGCCGTCCTGTGCGCCGGTGGCGTGCTCGGCGCGACCCGATTCCACGGCTACTCGCAGCAGAAGGACGAGGAAGCGCGCTACGCCACGATCGTGCGCGCGCTCGCCGCCGACCCGTCGATCACGGGCGAGGCCGGGCGGACGCTCGACGAGATCGGGGAGGCCGGGCTCGGCTCGCTGATCCGCGCCCTCGACCAGGGCGAGCCCGCCGTCCAGCACAGCGCCGCGTACGCGCTGGGCACCTTCGGCTGGCACCCGGAGGTCACGGTGCCCGCGCTGGTGCGGCACCTCAACGACACCGACCGCGAGGCGCGGATCGCCTGCGCCTGGGGGCTCGGCACCATGGGCGAGAGGGCCTCGAGCTCGGTCCCCGCGCTCGAGGAGACGCTCAAGGACCCGGACGCCGGTCCGCGCATGGCCGCTGCGCGCGCGATGGGGAAGATCGGTCCCGCCGCGGCGCGCAGCACGCCCGGGCTCATCCACGCGCTCAACGACCCCGAGCGGATGGTCCGCCAGTGGTCCGCCTTCTCGCTCGGCAAGATCGACGCGCCCGCTCAGCAGGCGGTCCCCGCGCTCGTCGCGGCGATGGACGATCCCATCGCGGGCGTGCGGCGCTCGGCGGCGATCTCGCTCGGATCGTTCGAGGGCGAGGCGAAGCCGGCGATCCCGGCGCTCATCAAGGCGCTCGACGACGAGAGCGAGCCGGTCGTCGCCTTCTCGGTGTGGGCGCTCGGCTCGATCGGCCCCGACGCCAAGGACGCGCTGCCGCGCCTCAAGGCGATGAAACCGGCCCCGAACTCCCAGTTCGCGTCCTACCTCACCACCGCGATCGACAGCATCTCGACCGGCCGCAAGCCGGCGCCGCAGGCCGATCCCAAGACCTGAGCGCGGCTCCCGGCCCGGCCTCCCCCGCCGCCGCTCCGAAAGGTCCGCCACCATCGTGTCCGCCCTCCGCTACCTGCCCCCCAACGCCGTCACCCTCGCGAGCCTCACCTGCGGGCTGATCGCGATCCTCTACGGAGTGGAAGGGGACTCGGGCCTCGCCAGCTGGTTCATCCTGTATTCGGTGCTCCTCGACGGGCTCGATGGGCCGCTCGCGCGGGTGCTCAAGGCGCAGAGCCGGATCGGCGGTGAGCTCGACTCGTTCGCCGACTTCGTGTCGTTCGGGCTCGCCCCCGCGTTCCTCCTCGCCGGCGTCGGCGAGCCCACCGGCCCGCTCAGCGGCCCGCGCCTGCTCCACCTCCTCGGCCTGATCTACGTGTTCGGCTGCGTGCTGCGGCTCGCGCGCTACAACGTCCTCGACGGCAAGGCGTACCCGGGGCTGTTCCGCGGCATCCCGTCGACCTTCGCCGGCGGCCTGGTCGCCGCGTCGGTGCTGGTCGCGGTGCGGCACTCGGTCGACCTCGAGACCCGCGCGATGGGCCTCGCGTTCCTGCTCGGCGCGCTCGGGGTGCTGATGGTGAGCCCGCTCTACATCCCCCGGGTCGGCTCCGCGCGGACCCAGCTGTGGAAGCGGCTCACGGTCATCAACCTCGCCGCGGTGTGGATCCTGGTGCTGACCCGCTCGCTCCCCGAGTACCTGCTGGCGTGCGGGGTCGCGTACTTCGTGGGCGGCAGCTACGTGGGCGCGCAGCGCGTGCGCGAGCTCCGGGCGGCGAACGCGGCCGCCGCCGCGCCCGCCTGAACGCCTCGCGCGCGGCTCAGCGGGTCGGGACGCGCGAGGGAGCGCGTCCCGCGACGGGCGATTCGGCGCGCGCCGCGCGGCGCTCGGCCGCGCCCGTCGCGGCGACCGCGTCGCTCAGGGGCATCGCCACCCGCGACGGCTCTTCCGGGTGGGTCGGCGGCAGCCCGGGGACGTGCTCGAGCTCGTGGCGCACGAAGAGCAGCAGCGGGATCGCGAGGATCAGTCCGACCAGCCCGAGCAGCACCTCGGCCACCACCAGCGCGGCGAGGGTCACGGCCATCGGCAGCTTCACGATGTCGCCGATGATCTTCGAGTTGAGGAAGTACTCGAGCTTGTGGATCGCGATCAGCAGCCCGATGCAGATCAGCGCTCCCCACACCCCGATCGAAGCGAAGGCCACGCACGTCAGCACCGCGTTCGAGATCAGGTTGCCGACGATCGGCAGCAGCCCGCACAGGAACACCGTCAGCACCAGCATGAGCGGCTGCGGCAGCCCCAGCCCGAGCACCACCAGCGACGAGATCACGGTGTTGATGGCGGCGATGATGAGCTGACCGCCCATCACGCGCTTGAAGTAGTAGTAGAAGACCTGCACCCGCGCCACGCCGAACCGGTACAGGAACCCGAGCATGCTGTGCGGACGGCGCGAGAACACCGCGTCCACCGCGCCGAGGTCGTGGTAGATGAGCAGGTTCAGCACCAGCGCGAACACGAAGTAGACCACCCAGCTCGAGACCTTCGACACCGCGCCGGTGACCGACGGCACCAGGTCGCCCGCGAACTTGAGGGCCTCGGTGATCTGGCCCACGACGTCGTCCTGGGTCACGTACTGCGACAGGTTCCAGCGGGCGTTCGCCTCGTCGTAGGCGTGGATCGCCTGCTCCTTCACGGACACCGCGATCGACGGCACCAGGCGCAGCACGTCGGGCACGAACTTGAAGACCAGCGCCGCGGTGAGCGCCGTCACCGCGACGTAGAGGAGCGCGAACATCACCGCCTTCGGCACGAACGGCACGCGCCGCCGGACGTCGTGGGTGAGCACGTCCGACACCAGGAACAGGAACAGGAACGCCACCGCGAAGGTGGTCAGCTTGGTGGCGAAGACCAGCACCACCGGGACGGCGATGAATGCGTAGCCGACCAGGTACGGGTGCGCCTCGAGGAACGTGTTGCGGCGCGTCCCCCACTCCTCCTCCGCCTTGGAGCGGAAGAGCAGCGTGGTCTGGTCGATCTCGGGAGGTAGCGGCGGGCTCGACACGCGGCGAAGAGGGTACCATAGAGGCTCCGCCGCCGACGGGACGGGGCGGCACGCGAGGAAGCCGATGAAAGCCAACGTCGTCGACGTGTCCGAGAGCACCTTCGCGAAGGACGTGCTCGAGCGCTCGCGCCAGGTGCCGGTGCTGGTGGACTTCTGG
>CAYMQR010000112.1:0-11535 GCA_964392195.1 uncultured bacterium
CGAGCTCGAGCGCGCGTCCGCGCTCCCGATCGAGCCGCATCGACGTGACGTAGGGCGTGAAGTTGACCTCCGCCGACAGGCTCTTCTCCAGCCACTCCGCCGACAGGTCGATCCCCTCCGCCCGTGCCACCGCTCGTACCTCCTCCATGACCCCGCGCAGCTCGTCGACCATCCCGGTGAGCGCCATCAGGTCGCTGCACGTTCCACCGACGAGGGTGTTGAGCGAGTTGAACGCGGCATTCCACATCACCTTCCGCCACAGCGCTGCGGGCACGTCGGCGACGGTGCGCACCGGGAACCCACCCACCGCGAGCGCGCGCTCGAGCGCGTTCGCCACCTCGCCGGGCGGTCCCTCGGGCTCGCCGAACGCGATGCGTCCCTCGCTGGTGTGACGGATCACGCCTGGCTCCTCGATCGACGCGCCGACGAACGCCATGCCGACGAGGAGATGCCCCTGCGGCACGAGCCGTCGCAGGTCGGGCTCGTGGCCGACGCCGTTGAGGAGCGACAGCACCGCGCCACCCGGGCGCAGCGACGGAGCGGCGTCGCGCAGCGCCTGGTGGAGGTCGCGATGCTTCACCGCCACGATCATCGCGTCGGCGGCGATCGGCGCATCCCCGGGCTCGAGGACGCCGGGGCGGGACGCGAGCACTTGCCCGCCGCTCAGCACGCGCAAGCCGCGTTCGCGGATCACGGCGGCGTGGCGTCCGCGCGCGAGCAGCACCACGTCCGCGCCACGAGCCGCCAGGAGTCCGCCGAAGTAGCCGCCGACGCCACCTGCTCCCACGAACAGGATTCGCATGGCGCCGATATATCACGCCGAAATCGTCACGAATTGTCGCCGCGAGCGCCGTGACAGCCCGGTCGCAGGCTCCGTAAACTGCCCATGTTCCGGGGTCGACGATGAACCAACTTCGATGGGTCGCGCTCGCAACCGCGTTGCTCGTGCTCGGTGAGGAGCGCGCGAGCGCCGCGCAGCTCCCGGAGGGCTTCCAGGAGACCGTGGTGTGGAGTGGGATCAAGAATCCCACCGCCGTTCGCTTCGCCCCCGATGGGCGGGTGTTCGTCACCGAGAAGTCCGGTCTCATCAAGGTGTTCTCGGACGTCTCGGACACCACGCCGGACATCCTCGCGGACCTCAGACCCCAGGTCATGAACTACTGGGACCGCGGGTTGCTCTCGCTCGCGATCGATCCGCAGTTCCCGGCCCGACCGTACGTTTGGGTGCTCTACGCGTACGACGCGCCGCCCGGTGGCACGGCGCCGGTGTGGAACGACGCGTGCCCGAGCCCGCCCGGTCCCACCACCGACGGCTGCGTCGTGAGCGGCCGGCTCTCGCGCCTCACCGTGGGTCCCGGCAACACCCTCGCGGCGCCGGAGGAGGTGCTGATTTCGGGGCAGTGGTGCCAGCAGTACCCCTCTCACTCGCTCGGTGACCTCCAGTTCGGGGCGGACGGCGCCCTCTACGTGAGCGCGGGCGAGGGCGCGAGCTTCACGTTCGCCGACTGGGGCCAAGGCGGCGGTTCGAGCGGCAGCCCGACGCCGACGAACCCGTGCGGTGACCCGCCCTCGGGAGCGGGTGGTACGCAGGCGCCGCCGAGCGCCGAAGGCGGTGCGCTCAGGGCGCAGGACCTGCGCACCGCCGGTGACCCCGCGGCTTACGGCGGCTCGATCCTCCGGGTCGATCCCGACACCGGAGCCGCTCTCCCCAGCAATCCGCTCTTCGGCAGCTCCATCACGGCCGCCGACCGCGTGATCGCCCACGGACTGCGGAACCCGTTCCGCATGACCTTCCGACCCGGCACCAACGACCTGTGGATCGGGGACGTCGGCTGGTCTGCGTGGGAGGAGGTCGACCGGATCGCCGATCCCGGCGCGGCGGTGCTGAACTTCGGCTGGCCTTGCTACGAAGGCGTCCCGAAGCAGGGCAGCTACGCCTCGGCGCACCTCGCCATCTGCGACGACCTGTACGCGACGCCGAGCGCCGTGACGGCGCCCTACTTCTCGTGGAGCCACGACGTGATCCCGGATCCCGCTCGGTGCGGCGGCGGCACCAGCTCCTCGATCACCGGGATCACGTTCCTCTCCGGCGAGTCGTTCCCGCCGGCCTATGCGGGGCGCCTGGCGTTCGCGGACTACGCCCGCAACTGCATCTGGACCCTCGGCAAGCTGCCCAACGGCGATCCGGACCCGAGCTCGATCACGACGCTGGCGTCCGGGGTGGCGGGGCCGGTGGACCTCCAGGTCGGCCCGAACGGCGATCTCTTCTACGCCGACCAGAGCGGCAACACGATCCGCCGCATCTCGTACTTCTTCTCGAACCAGCCCCCGGTCGCCGCGATCGTGGCGAGCACCACCTCCGGCCCAGCGCCGCTCTCCGTCATGCTCGACGGCTCGCTCTCGAGCGACGCGGATCCCGGCGACTCCATCACGTTCGCCTGGGATCTCGACGGCGACGGCGAGCTCGACGACTCCACCTCGACCGCGCCCACGTGGCTCTTCGAGGAGCCGGGCGACCACGTCGTCACGCTCCAGGTGACCGACTCGAACGGCGCCAGCGCGACGGCCACCGTGGTGATCCACGCGGAGAACACTCCGCCCGAGGCGACGATCCTCCAGCCGGCCGCGGATCTCGCCTGGAAGGTGGGCGACACCATCGCGTTCGCGGCGACCGCCACCGACGCCCAGGACGAGGAGGTGCCGGAGTCCGCGTACCACTGGGTGCTCGTGATGATGCACTGCCCGAGCGACTGCCACGAGCACACCATCACCACGATCGATGGCGTGTCGTCGGGAGACTTCGCCGCGCCGGATCACGAGTACCCGTCGTACCTGGAGCTGAGGCTGACGGTCACCGACTCCGGTGGCCTGGCCGCGGAGACCAGCGTCGCGATACAGCCGAAGACGATCCAGCTCACGCTCGCCTCGTCACCCACGGGCCTCAGGGTCACGCAGGGCAGCGAGTCGGCCGCCGCACCCATGATGCGCACGGTCATCGCCGGGTCCGCGGTGGGGATCGGCGCCGAATCACCGCAACCCGCCGCGAGCTCGATCTACCGGTGGTCGGCGTGGTCGGACGGCGGCGCGATCTCGCACATCGTCACGGCCCCCGACCAGGACACGACCCTCACCGCGACGTTCGTGGCGGACTGGGACGGGGACGGGGTCCCCGACCTCCAGGACAACTGCTGGACCACGCCGAACCCGGATCAGCAGGACTCGGACGGCAATGGCCTCGGCGACGCGTGCCAGGGGCAGGTGTGCGGCACCTTCGGCGGCGAGCCGACGGCGCGGATCGCGTCGCTGGCACCGCTCGTCTTGGTGATGATGTCGATCCGCCGGCTGCGCAGAGCCCCGCCGCGCTGAAGCGCGCGGTGGCACTTCCCTTCAGCGCCGCTCGAGCCGCCGGACACGCGAGGCGGAGAACGAGCGCTCGTCCTTCACCTCGAAGGCCCTGGCGAGCGCGCGATCCAGGATGTCGTGACCGAACGAGATGCCCATAGAGGACCAGATGGTGTCGGTCACCAGCCACAGCTCGCGCGGCTGGCCCGGCAGCGTGTCCAGGAACGCCTCCACTTCCGCCTCGGAGTGGACCTGCGCGTCCTCGAGCACCCAGTGATCGCGGTCGTTGGGTCGTGGAACCGGGACGATCGGGTTCACCCCACGGTAATGGACCGCCAGCGGCAGCTCCGTCGGGGCGCGGAACGCCAGGATCGGCTGGCCGGGCTTCTCGTGCTCCTCCAGGTAGCGAGACACGGCGATCCAGTCGCCGCGCTTGGCCGGGTGCGGCAGGTAGACCGTCGCCAGGTCGGCGACCTCGAAGGCGAGGACCACCGCGGCGGTGGCCGCAACCGCGCGCCGGCCGCCGGTCTGAGCGGCGATCAGGAACGTCACCAGCACGACCGGGACGAACGCCCCGACGGTGTGCCGCACCAGCACCAGGTCCTGGGTCCGGGTGATCACCACGGCGACCACGAAGCACGCCATCAGCCCGGCCACGACCATCCCGAGGGCCCAGGTCGCGGGCGAGAGGACCGGGCGGCGCGGGCGATGCGCGAACAGCCAGGCGAGCCCGGCCATGCCGGCCAGGACGATCGCGTCGCGGGCGAGCTTGATCGGCGCCGGCGACTCCGTCTCCCGCGGTAGCACGTAGTACGCGATGCGCTGATACACGAACTTGGCCTGATCGACGAGCCCGAACCGCTCGTCGACGCCGTGGGTGTGCCCCTCGAGCTGGCCGGTCACGCCGGGGACGAATGGCACCAGCGCGACGGCGGCGACCACCATCGCCGCCAGGTAGGCCGCCACCGGCCTCCAGCGGCGTCGGACGACCAGCACGCCGCCCAGCGCGGCGAGCAGGAAGCCCAGGTAGAACTGCGTCCACAGCGCGGCAACCGACGCCGCGGCGAACGTCACGCGCCCCGCTCGGGTGGCGCGCTGGTCCTCGAAGTAGTTCGCGAAGTAGAGGTCGAGGAGAACCACGGTGAGGAGGATGGCGAGCGCGTAGAGCCGGATCTCGACCGCCGCGTAGATCGTGAACGGGTGGAAGGCGAGCGCCGCGACGACCCAGCCTGGATGGACGCTGGGGCACAGCCGCCGCCACAGGCGCGCGGTCATGAGCAGCGCGCCGAGGGTGCAAAGGATCGACAGGACCCGGGCGAATACGTATCCGGAGGAGATCGTCCGCCACGCCGCCAGCAGCGTGAAGTAGGCCGGCGGCTGCATCTCGAAGTCGATGGCGCGGCGGAAGGCCACCCCGAGCCCCGCGCTGGTGGTCTCGAGGGAGAAGGCCTCGTCCAGCCAGACGTTGAGCGTCGAGGCCAGGACAGCGGCGAGGAGAACGTGGGCGCAGGCGATTCCCGCGACGGCCACACCAGTCCGTCGGGCCTCGCGCGGGCCCGAAACGGCGGTGGCGTCGACGGGATCGACTTCAGGGCTCGTGGGCGAAGCCATCGTCGGTGTGCGCTCGGGCAACCTTCGGAAGCCGATCACGAGTGGCACAGAAGCTGCGATAGCGCAAGACGGTGGCCGGATTCGCGCAGATGCGCGCGGCGTCCGGCGCTTGACCCCGAAAGCCTCCGGGTGGCAGCCTGATCCATGAAAGACCCGGATCGCGCGCTCGATTTTGCCCGTTTCTTCACGGAATTTCCGTTCACTCGGCCGGCCGGTGCCGCGCGGGTGCCAGGTAAGCCAAGCCCCACTTCCCCACCCGGGTCCGCTGTCCCGCCCGCCCAAGTCAAATCTGTGACAGATCGTCAGCCATCGGCCCCGACGCCCCGGCAGAGCCACATCCTGACCGTGAACGTGGAGGACTATTTCCACGTCGGCGCGTTCGAGGGAACCGTCCTCCGCAAGCACTGGACGCGGTTCCCGTCGCGTCTCGAGCGCAACGTCCAGGAGGTGCTCGAGCTGCTCGACAAGCACGGGGCCAAGGCCACGTTCTTCGTGCTGGGCTGGATCGCCGACCGCCAGCCGAACGTGGTGGCCGACATCGTCAACGCCGGCCACGAGGTGGCGAGCCGCGGCTACTGGCCGGGCGGAAGCATCCGTACCCGGGTGCGCGACGAGTTCCGGGAAGACATCCGCCGCTCGCGTCAGGCGCTCGAGGCGGCGGGCGCCTCGCCGGTGGTCGGCTACCGCTCCTCGCAGTGGATCCACGCGCAGGACGCCTGGATCCTCGACATCCTCGCGGAGGAAGGGTTCCAGTACGACTCGAGCATCAACCCGATCCTGCGGCGCTTCGCCTGGGACCCGCGGTGCTTCGAGGTCAACCGCCATCGTCACTCCGCGAGCGACCTGACCCTCTGGGAATACCCCATCTCCACGCTGAGCTTCCTCGGACTTCGGGTGGCGATCTCCGGGGGTAATTACCTGCGGCAGTTCCCGCACCCCGTGATGCGGCGCGCGGTCCGGTACTGGACAAAGCGCCGGCGCTCGCCGCTGGTCTTCTACTTCATGAGCTGGGAGATGGATAAGGACCAGCCCGAGGTCCGCTCCCTGCCACGCCTCAACCGCATCCGGCACTACCGCAACCTCGAGCGGATGCCCGAGGTGCTCGACTACTACCTGGGGCACTACGAGTTCCAGGCGATCGGCGACGATCTGGGGATCGAGCGGGTCAAGGAAGCCCCGCGCCGCGAGCGCGCCACCGGCGTCATCGACCTCGGCACCGACGCGATCGCGCCACCCACGGTCGCGCCGGATGCGCAACCCGTGACGCTCGTCATCCCGCTCTACAACGAGGAAGCGAACGTCACGTACCTGCACCGCACGCTGCTCGAGCTGCGCCGCAAGCTCGGCGACAAGTACCGCATCCACTTCAACCTCGTGGACGACGGCTCGAGCGACAACACGTGGACCGCCCTCGAGACCCGCTTCAAGAACGTCCCCGACTGCCGCCTCCTCAAGCATCCCAGGAACCAGGGGATCGGCGCCGCGCTCGTGACGGGAATCCGCGCCGCGGGAACCGAGGTGGTGTGTTCGCTCGACTGCGACTGCTCGTACGACCCGAGCGAGCTCGAGGCGATGATCCCGATGCTCGACCGCGCGGATCTCGTCACCGCGTCGCCGTACCACCCCCAGGGACAGGTGTTCAACGTGCCGCCGTGGCGGCTCTTCCTCTCGAAGACCCTGTCGCGGCTCTACAGCGCGAGCCTGGGCGATCGCATCCACACCTACACGAGCTGTTGCCGGGTGTACCGCAAGTCGAGCGTCGATCGCATCGAGCTGCGTAACCCCGGCTTCCTGGGTGTCGCCGAGCTCCTCATCCAGGCGAAGCTCGCGGGCGCGCGGATCGTCGAGCACCCCGCGACGCTCGAGTCGCGGCTCTTCGGCGAGTCGAAGATGAAGATCGTCCGCACCATCCTCGCGCACCTCGGCCTGCTCCGCGACCTCGCGCTCCGGCGTCCCGTGCTGCACCTCGCGAGCGCGAGCGGCGGCGTCCCCGCGCCCTCGGCCGCCGCGGCCCAACCCCATTCATGACCGCCGCGCCGGTGAGCTCCGTGAGCGCCTCGCGCGCGGGTGTGAGCGTCTCGCTCGACATCGACAACGAGTGGGCGTACATGCGCACGCACGGCGACGCGGGCTGGGAGAGCTTCCCCACCTACCTCGAGCCGCTCTTCGAGACGGTGCTGCCGTGGCTCGAGAGGCAAGGGCTGCGGATCACGTTCTTCGTCGTCGGCAAGGACGCAGCGCTCGACAAGAACCGCGAGGCTTTCCAGCGCCTCGGTGCCTCGGGCCACGAGATCGGCAACCACTCGTTCCTCCACGAGCAGTGGCTCCACCTCTACACGCCGGACGACCTCGAGCGCGACATCGGCAGCGCCGAGGAGCACATCGAGCGGGTCACGGCCCAGCGCACCCGCGGCTTCCGCGGCCCCGGCTTCAGCCTCTCGCCGGCGACGCTCGAGGTCCTCGGGCGTCGCGGCTACCGCTACGACGCCTCCACCTTCCCGACGTTCCTCGGCCCGCTGGCCCGCCTCTACTACTTCTGGGGCGCGCGCAACCTGAGCGCCGAGGAGCGTGCCAAGCGCAGCCAGCTCTTCGGCACCCTCGCCGACGGCCTGCGCCCGCTCTCGCCGTACGTGTGGCAGCTCGGCGCGCGCGAGGACCTGGTCGAGATCCCGGTCACGACGATGCCGGTGGTGCGCGCGCCGTTCCACATGAGTTACCTGCTCTACCTGTCGCGCTACTCGTCGATCGTCGCGCTTGCCTACCTCGAGCTCGCGCTCGCGCTGTGCCGCGCCACGCGGGTGGAGCCGTCGTTCCTCCTCCACCCGCTCGACTTCCTGGGCTGTGACCGCATCGCCGGACTGCGGTTCTTCCCGGGCATGGACCTCACCACCGCCACCAAGCTCGCCTTCGTCGACAAGGCGATGGCCCGCATCCGCCGAAACTTCACGCCGATCACGATGGACGAGCACGCCGCGCGCGCGTTGAGCCGCGCCTCGTCCCTTCGGCGCATTCGCTTCCCCGGAGGTACCGCATGAGCGACGTCAAGCCCGTCAATCTCCCATCCGACCAGAACTCGACCGGTCGCTCGTTCGGCACCGAGGAGCTCGAGCTGCTACGCAAGGTGATCGACTCCGGCACCCTCAACTGCACCAAGGGCACCGTGGTGCGCGAGCTCGAGGCGCGCTTCGCGAAGAACGTCGGCGCCGCGAGCTGCCGCACCACCACCTCCGGGACGGCCGCGATCCACGCCGCCGTCGCGTCGGTCGACCCCGAGCCCGGCGACGAGATCATCACCACGCCCATCACCGACATGGGCGGCATCACGCCGATCCTCTACCAGACCGCGATCCCGGTGTTCGCGGACTGCGACCCGCTGACCTACAACGTCACCGCGGAGACGATCGCCAGGAAGATCACCAAGCGCACCAAGGCGATCATGGTGACGCACCTGTTCGGGAACCCGTGTGACATGGACCCGATCATGGACCTCGCCGCCAAGAAGGGGCTGCCGGTCCTCGAGGACTGCGCGCAGGCCTACGGCACGACGTACAACGGCAAGCACGTCGGCACCATCGGCGCGATCGGCGCGTTCAGCCTCCAGCAGGGCAAGCACATGACCACCGGCGAGGGCGGCATGGTCGTCACGAGCGATCCGGCCCACGAGCGCCGCATGCGGCTCTTCATCGACAAGGCGTGGGGCTACGGTGACCCCAACCCCGACCACTACTTCCTGGCGATGAACTACCGCATGACCGAGCTGCAGGGCGCGGTCGCCCTCGCCCAGCTCGACAAGCTCGACGCGATGGTGGCGCACCGGATCGCCATGGCGGACCGCCTCACCGCCGCGATCGGCGACGTGCGTGGCGTCGCGGTGCCGAAGGTCACGCCGGGCGGCCGCCACACCTACTGGAAGTACTGCATCCGGGTCGATCCCAACAAGATCAAGGGCGGCTCGGTCGGTTTCGGCGACGCGCTCAAGCCGCTCGGCGTGATGTCCGCGCCCCGCTACATCCAGAAGCTCGCCTTCGAGTGCGAGGTGCTGCGCGACCACCGCACCTTCGGCAAGAGCGAGTTCCCGTACGTGGGACCGCACCGCGCCGGCGATCCGCCGGTCGTCTACGACAAGGCGGAGTATCCCGGCTCCACGGAGGCGCTCGCCGACGTCGTGGTGCTGCCGTGGAACGAGAAGTACACGACCGAGCACGTGGACGCCATCGCCGCCATCATCCGCAAGGCCGCCGCCGATCTCGCGATCGGCTGAGCGGCGACCGCAACCAGGAGAGCCTCCCATGTCGACCTCGACCCAGCCGCTCCGCGCCGCGCTCGTGGGCTGCGGACGCATCGCCCAGTCCCACCTCGAAGCCCTCGCGCACATCCCCGACATCAAGCTCGCGGCGGTCGTCGACGTGAAGAGCGCCGCCGCCGAGGCGGTCGCCGAGCAGCGCCGCTGCAAGCTGCTGAACGACTACCGCGAGCCGTCGCTGCTCGCCGACGTCGACGCGGTGATCCTGTGCACGCCGCCCGTCACGCACTACGCGATGGCGAAGCACTTCCTCTCGAACGGCGTGCACGTGCTGTGCGAGAAGCCGCTCACCATCGCGTCCGCGGAGGCGCAGGAGCTCGTCGAGCTGAGCGCGCGCGCGGGCCTCAAGCTGATGATGGCGTCGAAGTTCCGCTACGTGGACGACATCATCAAGGCGAAGGCGATCATCGAGGCCGGCATCCTAGGCAAGCTGATCCTCTTCGAGAACGCGTTCTGCAGCAAAGTGCTCATGAAGGACCGCTGGAACTCGCAGCGCGCGCAGGCCGGCGGCGGCGTGCTGATCGACAACGGCTGCCACTCGGCGGACATCGCGCGCTACCTGCTGGGACCGATCCAGTCGGTGCAGTCCGAGTTCGGCATCTCCGCGCAGGGGCTCGAGGTCGAGGACACCGCGCGCATCCAGTTCCGCACCGAGGGCGGCGTGATGGGCACGATCGACCTGAGCTGGAGCCTGAACAAGGACTCCGAGAGCTACATCAGCGTCCACGGCAGCTCCGGCACGCTCCACATCGGCTGGGCCGGCAGCCGCTACCGCCAGGACGGCAACTCGAACTGGGTGAGCTTCGGCACCGGCTACCAGAAGGTGGCCGCGTTCAAGAGCCAGCTCGAGAACTTCCTGGGCTGGGTCCGCGGCACCGAGGTCCCGCGCATCACCACCGCCGACGCCCTCGCGTCGGTGCGGGTGATCGAAGCCGCCTACGCCGCCGCGACGCGCGACAACTGGCTCGCGGTCGGGAGGGCCGCGTGAGCGGCGCCGGCACCACGCCGTACGAGCCGGCCTGGACGCACCCCACCTCGATCGTCGAGGCGGGCGTCCAGCTCGGTCAGGGGACGAAGGTGTGGGACAACGTCCACCTGCGCCGCAACGCGCGGATCGGCCGCTCCTGCATCATCGGCGAGAAGACCTACGTCGCGTACGACGTGGTGATCGGCGACTTCTGCAAGCTCAACGCGTCCGTGTACGTGTGCGCGCAGGTCACGATCGACGACTTCGTCATGATCGCGGCGCACACGGTCTTCACCAACGACCGCTATCCGCGCTCGGGCAATCTCGAGCTCACCGGGCTCGAGACCTCGGACGTCACCGACGAGACGCTCGCGACGCGGGTGTGCCGCGGCGTCACGATCGGCGCGAACGCCACCATCGGACCGGGCATCACGCTCGGCGAGTTCTCGATGGTCGGCATGGGCTCGGTGGTCACGCACGACGTCGCGCCCTTCCGCCTCGTCGCCGGGAACCCGGCGCGCCCGGTGGGCTGGGTGTGCGCGTGCGGCGAGCCGCTCGCCAAGGGTGAGGACGGCGAGGTGGCTCCCGGCCAGCCGGCGCGCGAGCTCGCCTGTCACCGCTGCGCCCGCGAGTTCCGCCTCGACCCGTTCGAGGGGCTGGTGCCGGTCGAGACCGCCGGATGAAGTGCGCCGTCGTCGGCGGCGGCCTGCTGGGGCTCACGTTCGCGTACCGGCTCGCCGGTCTCGGGCACTCGGTCGAGGTCTTCGAGAGCGCGCCCGAGCTCGGCGGTCTCACCTGCGCGCACGACTACGGCCCCTTCACCTGGGACCGCTTCTACCACTGCATCCTGCCGCAGGACCGAGCGCTCATCGGGCTGCTCGAGGAGCTCGGCCTCGGCGGCGAGCTCCGCTGGAGGACGACCGGCACCGGCTACTGGGCGGACGGGCGCTTCTACGACATGAACGGGAACGCGGACTTCCTGCGCTTCCCGTTGCTGTCGCTCGTCGACAAGGGGCGGCTGGGCGCGACCATCGTCTACGCGACGCGCTTTGCGGACCCTTTCCAGCTCTACGGCGTGACCGCCGAGGAGTGGCTGACCAGGACCTGCGGACGCCGCACGTACGAGGTGTTCTGGCGCCCGCTGCTCAAGGCGAAGTTCGGCACGTTCCACGATCAGGTGGCCGCCGTCTTCATCTGGGCCACGCTCACCCGGCTGTTCGGTGCCCGCGCCGGCGCGGGTGCGAAGGAGCAGCTCGGCTACGCGAGCGGCGGGTACGCGCGGATCCTCGGCACGCTCGGCGAGAAGCTCGGC
>CAYMQR010000113.1:0-11530 GCA_964392195.1 uncultured bacterium
CGCCGTGCGCGAGTGGGGCGAGGAGATCGTGTTCCTGCACCGCATCGAGGACGGCGCGACCGACCGCAGCTACGGCCTGCACGTCGCGCGCCTCGCCGGCATCCCGAAGGCCGTCATCGCGCGCGCCGAGACCGTGCTCGCCGAACTCGAGAGCGAGGGCCAGGACCTCCGCGAGACGCTCGTCAGCGCGCGCGAACGCCGCCGGCCCGGCCTCAAGCAGAAGGAGCTGTTCGCGCCGCCGCCCGACCCGCTCGTCGAGGACCTGAAGGCGCTCGACCTCGACGGCATCACGCCGCGCGACGCGCTCGCGCTGCTCGCGAAGTGGAAGGAACGCGCTGGCGGCTGACGCGTGGGACCCTAGCGTTGCGGCGATGACCAAGATCACCGTCAACGACCACGGGCCGCTGCGCATCGAAGGCGACATGACCATCTGCGACCCGACCGGCAAGGCGTTCGGGCTCGCGGGCCGCACCGTCATCTCGCTGTGCCGCTGCGGCGGCTCGGCCAACAAGCCGTTCTGCGACGGCGCGCACGCGCGCCAGGGCTTCCAGTCGACGTGCCCGGCGCGCGACCTGCCGCCGCCGAAGCCGAAGGCCTGATCACCGCGCCGCGGAACGCGGAGCCCGGCGCCCCGCGTTCCACCGTTCAGCGTTCAGCTGCGCAGCGCCTGCGCGACCGCATCGACGACTCGATCGACGGCCGCCGCGTCCGTCCGGAAGTTGCTCACCGAGATCCGCATGACGCGCATGCCGCGCCACGTCGTCGGGCCGAACCACGCGCCGCCGCCGCGCTGGATGCGTTCGACGACCGCCTGCGTGCGCGCGTCGTGGTCGCCGCCGCCGTCGCGCGGCCCGTCGAGGAAGCGCACGAGCGCCTGGTTGACGATCGGCGGCGCGAGCACCTCGACGCCCGGCAACGCGCCGAGCCGCTGCACGAGCCGCGTCGCCATGTCGCAGCAGCGGTCGACGAGCGCCGCGACGCCACGGCGACCGAGCGCACGCAGCGCCGCGTAGACGGTGAAGCCGCGCGCGCGCCGCGACCATTCGGGCCCCCACTCGAACTGGTCGCGCCCGCCGTCGACGTCGACCTTGTAGGCGGCCGGGATCGCCATCGCCGCGCGGTGCGCCGCCGCGTCGGCGACGAACGCGAGGCCGCTGTCGTACGGCACGTTGAGCCACTTGTGCGCGTCGGTGGCCCACGAGTCGGCCTCGCCGATCCCGGCCACCAGCGGCGCGAGCGCCGGCGACGCCGCGGCCCACAGCCCGAACGCGCCATCGACGTGGACCCACGCACCCGCCGGCCGCGCGACGTCGCACACGTCCGCGATCGGATCGCAGTCGCCGGTGTTCACGTTGCCGGCTTGCAGGCACACGATCGTCGGTCCCGCGATGCGCGGCAGGAGATCGGCGCGCATCCGGCCGCGGCCGTCGGCCGGCACACGCACCACTCGCCGTCGTCCCAGGCCGAGCAGGCCGAGCGCCTTCACCACCGACGGGTGGACCTCGTCGCCGACGATCACCGTGATCGGCGGCGCGCCGAAGAGCCCCTCGCCCTCCACGTCCCAGCCCGCGCGCGCGAGCACCGCGTGGCGCGCGGCGGCGAGCGCCGTGAAGTTGGCGAGCGTGGCGCCGGTCACGAAGGCGCCGCCGGTGCCGGGCGGGAGCCCGAGCAGCTCCACCATCCAGTCGAGGGCGACGTCCTCGAGCTGGCTCACCGCCGGTGTCACCTCCCAGAGCCCGGTGTTCTGGTCCCACGCGGTCGCGAGCCAGCTCGCCGCCACCGAGACCGGGTAGCTGCCGCCGATCACGAAGCCGAAGAACCGGCCACCGGCCATGCCCATCGTGGCCGGCGAGCCGATCTCGTCGAGGAGCGCGAGCGTCTCCGCGGGTGCGGATGGTGCGCCGGGCAGCGGCTCGGCGAGCCTGGTCACCGCCGCCACGGCGTCCGCCGCGGGCGCGACCGGGCGCACATCGAGCGTGGTGAGGTAGCGGACGGCGCGCTTCGCCGCGTCGTCGAGCAGAGCGACGTCTTCCGGGCTTCGATAGGCGTCCATGGCGGGCTCCGAGCCGCGCGCGGCCGATTGAGCGGCCGCGGGCGAGGGCAGTAGTCTGGCTCGCCATGATCGAGACGCGCCACACCACCTGCAACCGCGACTGCCCGGACGCCTGCGGGATCGTCGCGACCGTCGAGGACGGCCGTATCACGCGCATCCGCGGTGACGCCGAGCACCCCGTCACGCAGGGCTTCCTGTGCTGGCGCACCAACCACTACCTCGAGACCCAGTACTCGCCCGAGCGGCTCACCTCGCCGCTCTTGCGCAAGGACGGCGCGCTGGTACCGGTGAGCTGGGACGAGGCGCTCGACTTCGTGGCCGAGCGGCTGCTCGCGATCCGCCGCGAGTCCGGGCCCGCGGCGATCTTCCATTACCGCAGCGGCGGCTCGCTGGGGATCCTCAAGCACCTCTGCGACCACTTCTGGGAGCGCTTCGGCCCCGTCACGGTGAAGCGCGGCGACATCTGCTCGGGCGGCGGGGATGCCGCGCAGCTCCTCGACTTCGGACGCGAAGAGAGCCACGACCTCTTCGATCTCCTCAACGCGCGCCACATCGTGCTGTGGGGCAAGAACGTGGCGGTGTCGAGCCCGCACACGATCCCGGTGCTCAAGGAGGCGCAGGCGCGCGGGGCGAAGGTCACCTACATCGACCCGGCCCGCACGCGCACCACCGACCTCGCCGATCACTACGTGCAGCCCAAGCCGGCCGGCGACTTCGCGCTCGCGATGGCGGTCGCGCGGGTGCTGATCGAGCGCGGCTGGATGGACCCCGACGCTGCCACCTACTGCGATCACCTGGGCGAGCTCGCCGCGCTGGCGCGCTCGCGGGACGTGCGTGAGTGGTGCCAGCGAGCCGGGGTGGAGCCGAGCGCCGCCGAAGACCTGGCGCGACGCCTCGGACCCGAGAAGCCCACCGCGATCCTGGTGGGCTGGGGCATGGCTCGCCGCACCACCGGCGCCGCGATCGTGCGTGCGGTCGACGCGCTGAGCGCGATCAGCGGCAACCTCGGCATCCCGGGTGGCGGCGTGTCCTATTACTACTTCCGCCGCGGCGCGTTCGACCTCTCGGTGATCAAAGGCGAAGCGCCGCCGCCGCGCACGATCTGCGAGCCGCTCTTCGGCGCCGAGGTCCAAGCCGCCAGCGATCCGCCGATCCGCGCGGTGTGGGTGACCGCGGGCAACCCGGTGACGATGCTGCCGGACAGCGGCGCCGTGGCGCGCGCGCTCGAGACCCGCGAGCTGGTGATCGTCACCGACCTCTTCCTCACCGACACCGCGCGCCGCGCTCACGTGGTGCTGCCCACCACCTCGCTGCTCGAGGCGGACGACATCCTGGGCTCCTACGGCCACCACTGGGTGGGCGTCGCGAGGCCCGTCGTGCCGCCGCCGGCGGGAGTGCGGAGCGACCTCGAGATCCTGCAGGCGCTCGCGCCGCGCGTCGGGCTAGAGGGTCTCCTCGACGGCACGGCCCGCGAGTGGAAGCAGCGCCTGCTCCGCAAGAGTGTGGTCGAGAACGGGCTCACGCTCGAGGCGCTCGAGGAGAAGCAGCGCCGCAATCCGCTGCCCGAGCCGGTGCTGTTCGCCGATCGCCGCTTCGACACCGCGAGCGGCAAGGTGAACCTGATCGCCGAGGAGCCCGCTTCCGAGCCCGAGGCGCCGGAGTTTCCGCTGTGGCTGCTCTCGCTCTCCACCGAGCGCTCGCAGTCCTCGCAGTGGGCGCGCCCGCAAGAGGGGCTCGCGATCGCGACCGTTCACCCGGCGGCGGCGAACGGCATCGCCGACGGCGCCGAAGCGCTCCTCGAGACGGTGCTCGGCGCGATGCGCGTGCGGGTCGAGCACGACCCGGCGCAGCGCCGCGACGTGGTGATCGTCCCCAAGGGCGGCCACCTCGACGCCGGGCGCGCCGCCAACGCGCTGATCCGCGCGCGCACCACCGACCTCGGCGAGGGGGGCGCGCTCTACGACGAGCGCGCCCGGCTCGTGTCGCTGTGAGCGGCCGCGGCGCGAGATCCCAGCCGGCGCGCCGCGATCCACCCCGCGAACAGGGGCACGAGCGCGCCGGTCGCGCGCGAAGCATCGACGGGTGATCCCGGCACGCTCGCGCACGACGAGGTGTCGCAGGCGTTGCCGGTGCCGTCCCCGTCGGTGTCGGTCTGATCGGGATCGAAGGTGAGCGGACAGTCGTCGCACGCGTCGCCGACGCCGTCGGCGTCCTGGTCGGCCTGGCTCGCGTCCGCTCGCGCGGGGCAGACGTCGCACGGGTCGGGCACGTCGTCTCCGTCACCGTCGGAATCGCCGGGCTTCGTGGTGCAGAGCTCCA
This sequence comes from uncultured bacterium, assembly GCA_964392195.1. GTDB lineage: Bacteria > JADJOY01 > JADJOY01 > JADJOY01 > JADJOY01 > JADJOY01. Next base: position 4,373 of record CAYMQR010000113.1, read on the forward strand.
CGGCGCCGCGGTCGCAGCCGGTCTGGCCGTCGCGATCGCCGTCGAGCGGTCGCGCGCGCCCGCGCTGATCGGTCGGCGCGCAGTACTCGGGCCGGGCGCTGTCGACCACGGGGCTCGTCGGGTACGGAGCCTGGGTGGCCGTCGGCCCGCCGTTGGCCGCCAGCGGCGCGAGAATCTGTCCCGACGGCACGCTGCGCAGGTCGGAGGCGTGCGTGAGGCCGCACGAGTCGCCAGGGCTTTCCAGGTTGCCACCGACGCTCGCGAAGCCGCCGCCGCAGAAGAAGTTCGAGCACTCGCCCAGGATCACCGAGTTGGCGACCGTCACGGCGGTGGCGCCGCACGCGTGGCCGTCGCCGTAGAGGAAGATCGCGCTCGAGTGAAGGGCCGTGTTCGCGGCGACCGTGGCCTGCACGAGGCTCCACCCGCCGAGCCAGCCGAAGAGCGCGCCGCCTCGATCGCTCGCCTGATTGCCGCTCAGCGTGCTGTTCTGCAGCGTCACGAAGCCGCTTTGCAGGTTGGCGATGGCGCCGCCGTCGGTGGCGCGGTTCCCGCTCAGGGTGCTCTCGCCGACGAAGACCGGGTTGCCGCTCTCGTCGTAGATGGCGCCGCCCGTGACGCCGGAGTTGCCGACGAGGGTCGACCTGCGGATCGTGAGCCCCGCGGCGCCGGGACACGGTGCGTAGGCGACGTGGTGGATCGCCCCGCCGCCGGCGCCCGCCGCGAGGTTCAACTCGAGCCGGCTGTCCTCGACGGTGACGCTCGCGTTGAGGCCGTAGATCGCGCCGCCGGCGTAGGCGCCGTTCTCGCTCATGCGCGTGCGCACGACGCTCGCCGCACCGCATTCGCCGCTCTGCGCGGGGTACGGAACGTCGCCGGCGACCAGCGCACCGCCGTAGCCGTAGGCCTGGTTGCCGCTCAGCTCCGAGTCGGTGACCGAGACCAGCCCGGCGCGGTTGGAGATCCCGCCGCCCAGGTAGCCGCGGTTGTCGAGGAGCTCGGAGTCGCGGATGGAGAGGTCGCCGGTGTCGTTCACGACGGCGCCTTCGCCGGAGTAGCTGCCGTTCGAGCGAATCGAAGCGCGCTCGAGCGCGACCGAGCTCGCCGCGATGCGGAGTGCCGCTCCGGCGCTGCCGGTGAGCGCGAGGTCGGTAAGGCGCACCGTGAGCGCGGACGGGCGGATGTGGAGGATGCGCTCGACGGCCTGCCCGTCGATCGCCGTGGCCGAGGAGCCCGCGCCGACCAGCTCCACCGACGCCGTGAGGTCGAGGTCGCCGGTGGCGTTCCCGTCCTCGTCGGCACCGGAGATCGAGAGCACGATCGTGCCGGCGGGGAGAGCGATCTGATCGCTGCCCGAACCGGCGGCGCAACCGTCGACCGAGGTGTCGCCGTTGGCTGCGGCGATCGCCTCGCGCAGCGTGCAGTTGCCGTTGGGAGCCTGGTCCGCGTCGTCGCCGAGGGCGTCGACGACGATGGTGGCGGCGTGGGCCGGTCCCGCGCCCAGCCCGAGCACGAACACGACCAGCACCACGCGGGATCGTGACCGTGCCCGACGCAGCGCGCGGACCGCGAGCAGCGCGCCGAGCAGCGGCAGCGCGACGATCGCGGACCGTGAGCGGCCGCCATCGACGACGCTTCCGCAGTCCGAGCCGTCGCAGGCGTTGCCGGCGCCGTCTCCGTCGCCATCGGTCTGATCCGGGTTGGGAGCGTCCGGGCAGTTGTCGCAGGCATCGCCGACGCCATCCCCGTCCGAGTCGGCCTGAGCCCCGTCTTGCACCGCGGGGCACACGTCGCAGTCGTCCGGGATGCCGTCGCCGTCTCCATCGGGCGAGCCGGGCGCCGCGTCGCACGCCTCCACGGCGCCGCGGTCGCACGCGGCGAGGCCGTCGCCGTTGCCGTCGCGAGGTCGCGGGCGGCCGTTCTGGTCGGCGGCGGAGCACGGCAGCGCGACGGCCACCGAGTCGATCGCGGGGCTGCCGGGAAGCAACGCGTGGGTTTCGGTGGCCTGACCGTGGAGGGCCAGGGGCCCGAGGCCGGGACTGGCGACGTTCCGCAGGTCGTCGGGCGCGCTGACCGCGGCGATGCAGCTCTGCCCGGGGCTCTCGAGGTTGCCGCCGTCGCTCGAGACCCGGGCCGCGTTCTGGAAGTTGAGACAGGCGCCGACGAGGATCGAGTTCCGGAACGTCACGGTCACCGGGGAGGCGCTCGAGTCGTTGTAGGCGAGCAGCACGTTCACGGAGTCTGGCCCCCCCACGATCGTGCTCGCGTCGACCACGACGGTGGTGCCGAACTCGGCATAGATCGCGGGCCCGGCGTTGGCGCTGAACGTGGTGTTGCGCACCGTCACCAGCCCGGCGCCGTAGAACTGGCCGTAGGTGCTGATCCCGCCGGCGAGGTTGAAGCCGTTGTCGTGGCCGTTCGCGACGAACGACGATCCTTCGATGCTCGCTTCGCCGCGGGTGCCGCCGGTCCCGCCCGAGTAGCCGGAGTAGTTGGCGAGGCCACCGGCCGCGTTGCGAGCGAAGGTCGTGCGGCGGATCGTGGCCAGATCGGCGTTGTAGATGGCGACGCTGGTCTGGTCCTCGAGGGTCGAGTCCTCGATCGTCAGCTCGCCCGTGTTGCCGATCGCCGAGCCTTCGTTCCTGGAGAGTCCGACGCGCGTGATCGTCAGGGAGCCGGCGTTCGAGATCGCCCGGTAACCGCCGTGGTTGTCCTCGATGGCGCTATCGGTGACTTCCACCGTGCCGCTCGGGTTGCGCACGGCGCTGGTCTGAGTTCCGCCGTTGTGATCGATGCGCGCGCCGGTGACGGTCACGGTCCCCGCCAGCGCGTCGATCGCACCGGCCGCGACGGACGGCGCGAGCGCCTGGTTGTCGGTGATCCGGCAATCGACGAGCTCGACCACGGCGCCCGCGTTCACGATCCCCGAGCCGAGCGCGCCGCGGATCGTGATGCCCTCGAGACGCGCGGCCAGCGCGCTCGCGAGGACGTGCCACACGCCGTCGATCCGCTTCGCGTCCACCACGGTGACGTCCGCGCCCGCCCCGTGGACCGTGAGCGGCGCCGTGACGTCGAGGTCACCCACGCGCGCGGCGTTCTCGTAGAGCCCCTGGATGGTGAGCGGGTAGGTGCCGGCCGGAAGCTCGACGACGTCGCGTCCGGACCCGGCCGGGCAGGCGTCGACGGCGACGTCCTGGTTGGCGGCGATGAGCGCCTCGCGAAGCGTGCAGTTGCCGTTCGAGCCCAGATCGCGGTCATCGGCCGTGCTGTCCACGAGGATCGTGGTCGCGATCGCGAGGCGCGGCGCGGCGACGACGCCCGCAAGCGCGGCGAGCAGCAACGCGTGGATGCGCGATCGGTGACTCGGCATGCTTGGACCTCCGCCCCGGGCGTATCCGGCAGCACGGACCGTGCCGCCCGCGCGAACGAGCGATCGTCCGACGAGTCGAGCGCCCTCGCCAGCGGGTGGTACCGGCGGTCGCTCGACGGGAGCCGGCGCGCGGGACGGTGCGTCCGAACGTCGCCTCGAGTGCGCACTTTCGTTTCGCCCGGTCGTGCTTCGCGAGCGCTGCGGCAAACGGGCCGCCTCACCCGCCCGGCGCCGTCACGTACGGCGCGAGCAGCCGGGTCCACAGCTCGATCCCTGGCCCGAGCAGGTGCAGGTCGTCGTTCGAGTAGGCGTGGCGGATCACGCCCTGCGGGTCGGCGAAGGCGTCGAACCAGTCGAGCCACACCGCGCCGTGGCGCTCCGCCATCTCCTGCAGCCGAGCGTTGAAGGTGCGGATCCGCGGCGCGTAGCGCTCGCTGCGGGGTAGCACCGCCTCGACGAACACCTTCGTCTCCGGCGACTCGCGACGTACGCGCTCGAGCATGGCGTCGTAGGCCGCGATGCTGCGCTCGATCGGGAGCCGCAGCCGCACGTCGTTGGTGCCGACCATCAGGAACAGCTTGCGCGGGTGGCCGCGGACGATCGTATCGAGGCGCGCCCCCACCTCTTCCACGGTGTCGCCGCCGATACCGCGGTTACGGGCCGAGACCGCGGGGAAGAGCTCGTGCCACTGGACCGCCTCGGTGATGCTGTCGCCGAGGAACACCACGTCGCTGGGCCCGATCGCGAGCCGCTCGAACTGGGTGATCTGCCGGCGATGGCCGGGCCCGAACGCGAAGTGGTGGATGAGGGCGGGCGCCTCGAAGGCGAGCCCGGCTCCCAACCCCAGCGCGATCGCCACCAACGCGGCCACCCCGAGGAAGGCCCGCCGCCAGCGCCGGACCGCTACGGCCGACGGGGCGGGGCGGCCCGCGGCGGGGTCCGGGGTCAGCACGGCTGAGCCCGGGGCCGGCGCCCGCGCGAGGGTGGGTGGCACCCCATCCGCTTCGACGTCGCTGAATGGCCGTTCACGTGCCCCGGATGTGGGGTGGCCGCGCCGCTCGGCCCACCAGCCATTGTGGCCGTGACGGGCCTCTGGCGAAGAGCAAAAAGTCTAGGACGGACGCCGTTTTGCGTGATTGACGTGTGGGTCCGGCCGGTGGTATCACGGCCGGGCCAAAAAGTGGGGAAGAATCCCAAAATCGGGTGATCTGTCCCGCCCTCGTGGTGAATCGAGTCACAGTCGTGAAATTCGTCGGTCGAGGCTCCTACGCGGTCGATGCCAAGGGCCGCATCAGCATTCCGGCCGATTTTCGGGCCGTGCTGGCGCGCGATTATGGCACGGAGGAGCTCTGGATCACGACGTTCAAGCAGGTCGACAAGGAGCGCGGGCTGAGCGTTCCGATGCTGTGGGCGTACCCGCGCGTCGAGTGGGACAAGACCCTCGAGCGGCTCGCCGAGCGCTCCGCCTACGACTCGCGCCTAAACAACTTCCGCCGCCACTTCGTCGCCGGCGCCGCGCAGTGCGTGCCGGACAAGCAGGGCCGCGTCGCGCTCACGCCCGAGCAGCGCAAGCACGCGCGGCTCGAGCGCGAGGTGATGTTCGTGGGAACGGGCCTCCACTACTTCGAGATCTGGGACCTCGAGACCTGGGAGAAGTGGCGCACCGAGGACGAGGACGAGGCCTACGCGGGCATCGGGGAGACGCTCCAGGGGCACGGGCTGTGAGCGGGCCGGAGACGAGTGAGCCGTGGCTGACGAAGCGGATCGCCGGACCGAGTGGCGTCACGAGCCCGTGCTCGCGGACGAGGTGCTCACGTGGCTCGCGCCACGCGACGGCGCGCTCTACCTCGACGCCACGCTCGGTCTCGGCGGCCACTCCGAGCGGATCCTCGCGGCGTGCGCGCCCGGCGGCCGGCTGGTCGCGATCGACCGCGATCCCCACGCGCGTGCACTCGCCAGCGAGCGCCTCGCGCGCTTCGGCGAGCGCGTGGTGGTGCTCGCCGGCGACTTCGGCGACGCGGCCGCGCTCACGCGCGCCGCGGGCCTCGGCCCCTTCGATGGAGTGCTCGCCGACCTCGGCGTCTCGAGCCTGCAGTTGGACGATTCGACGCGCGGCTTCTCGTTCACACGCGAGGGCCCGCTGGACATGCGGATGGACCCGGCCCTCTCCGACACCGCCGGCGCGCTCCTGAACCGGCTCGATACCGCGAGCATCACCGCAATCCTGCGCGGCTTCGGAGAGGAACGTCTGGCGCGTCCGATCGCGCGGCGGATCGTCGCGCGGCGCGAGGAAGAGCCGTTCACGAACACCGCGCAGCTCGCCGAGCTGGTGCGCGCGGCGTACCGGCGCGCCGGCATCCACGGCGACATCGACCCCGCCACCCGTACCTTCCAGGCGCTGCGGATGGCGGTGAACCGCGAGCTCGAGTCGCTCGAGCGCTTCCTGGCGTCGTTCGGCGACCTGCTCGCGCCCGACGGCGTCGCGTGCGTGATCAGCTTCCACTCGCTCGAGGACCGCGCGGTCAAGAACGCGTTCCGCGACCACGCGCGCGGCTGCGTGTGCCCGCCCGACCTGCCGGTGTGCGCGTGCGGACGCCAGCCGCTCGCGCGCGTGCTGACCCAGCGTCCGGTCCGGCCCACCGACGAGGAGACGTCGCGCAACCCGCGCGCCCGTAGCGCGCGGATGCGCGTGCTGCGCTGGCTCGGCGTGCGAAGCGAGGGCGTGTCGTGAGGAACGCGAACGCCCGGCTCAGGACCCGCGCCACGGTGCGCCACCGCGCTCCCACGACGCGCGTGGTGGTGCCGCGTCCGGTGCTGGTCCACGCGCCCGCGCCCGAGCTGCCGGCGGTCGCGAGCCCGTCGCCGCGCGACTCGCGCACGGTGCAGCGGCTCGGCCTTGCGCCGCGCTGGTGGGCGGTGATCGCCGCGCTCACGCTCTCGGCGTTCGCGGTGCTCGCGCTGCGCCTGCACGTCTACGACCTCGGCTACGAGATCGCGCGGCTGCGGGTGGAGAACCAGGCGCTCGCGCGCGAGCACGACGAGCTCACGCTCAAGCTATCGGTGCTCACGGAGCCTGGTCGGATCGCCGAGCGCTCGTCGCGCGAGCTCGGCATGCACCTCCCCGAGCCTCGCCAGCTCCGCAACCTCGAGTGACCCAGCGATGCGATCGAGCCGCCATGCCACCGACCGCATCGCGGCGCCGACGCGCCCGGATCCCGCGCGCCTAAAGCTGGTGCGCTCGGTCTTCGGCGCCGCGTTCGGGTTGGTGCTGCTCCGGGCGTGGTCGCTGCAGGTCGTCGAGCGCAACGAGCTCTCCGAGCGCGGCCGCGAGCAGGTCGACGACACCGTCGTGGTGAGCCCGACCCGCGGCCGCATCACCGACCGCACCGGCGCCACCACGCTCGCCGGCAACGTGGTGCTGCCGCTCGCGTTCGTCGATCCGCAGAAGTTCGACGAGGATCCGGACGGGAAGAATCCTGCCAAGCGCGCGGCCCTCGCCAAGTTGCTGGGGCTCAGCCACGCCGAGCTCGAGCAGCAGCTCGCCAAGGGCGGCCGCTACGTTCGGCTGGCCCATCGCGTCAGCCCGGACGTGGTGGCGAAGGTCAAGGCGCTCGGCCTCGAGGGCGTGGGCTTCGAGCCCGAGACCTGGCGCGTCTACGCGGGCAAGGAGCGCGCCGCGCACGTGGTGGGCTTCGTAGGCCGCGACGGCCACGGCCTCGAGGGCATCGAGCTCGCCGAGGCCGAGGCGCTCTCGGGCGAGGGCTATCGCCTCGACGCCGAACGCGACGGCC
>CAYMQR010000114.1:0-11486 GCA_964392195.1 uncultured bacterium
TCAACGTGCGCGACTGGCTCCACGTCGACGACCACTGCGACGCGATCGAGGCGGTCTGCGAGCGCGGTGAGGTCGGTCGCGTCTACAACATCGGCGGCGAGTGCGAGAAGACGAACATCGAGATCGCCGAGGCCGTCCTCGGGCTGCTCGGCAAGCCGCGCGACCGCATCACGTTCGTGAAGGACCGGCTCGGCCACGATCGCCGCTACGCGATGGACATCTCCCGCATCCGGGCCGAGCTCGGCTGGACACCGCGGTGGCGGTTCGAGGAAGGTCTGGCGGCGACGGTCGACTGGTACCGTTCGAATCCGGGGTGGTGGCAGCGGATCCAGGACGGGTCGTACCGCGAACGCAACGAGAGCGGCGCTTCGCGCTGAGCCGCCATCGGCGCGGCGCGCGCGCCGCGGAGCTTGGAGGAAAACGTGCGGATCCTCGTCGTCGGATGTCGAGGGATGCTCGGCACCGACCTCGTTCACGAGCTGTCGACCAGCCACGAGGTGGTCGGAGTCGACCTGCCGGAGGTCGATCTGACCCAGCCGGGGTCGCTGCGGCGGGCGGTGGAAACGGCCGCGCCCGATGCCGTCGTGAACACCGCCGCGTTCACACGGGTGGACGATTGCGAGACCCACCGCGAGCTGGCGTTCGCGGTCAACGCCGACGGCGTTCGCAACCTCGCGAAGGCGTGCCGGACCGCCTCCGTACCCCTCTTGCACCTCAGCACGGACTACGTGTTCGGGGGCGAGGGACGCCGGCCGTGGCGTGAGGACGATCCCGCCGCGCCGCGCGGTGTCTACGCCGAGAGCAAGCGAGCCGGTGAGCTGGCCGTCGCCGCGGAGCTGTCCGAGGGCGGCTGGACGACCGTGCGCACGCAGTGGCTGTTCGGCCGCAACGGACCGAACTTCGTCGAAGCGATCCTGCGCCAGCTCAAGCCCGGCGCCAGGCTGCGCGTGGTCGCCGACCAGCGTGGCCGGCCCACCTGGACCCGAGACCTCGCCCGGGGCCTTCGCTGGCTCGTGGAGACGGGACGCGGGCATGGCTACGTGAACGTCGCGAACGATGGCGAAGCGACATGGTGCGAGTTCGCGGAGGCGATCGTTCGCGAGAGTGGGGTGGAGGACGTCCAGGTCGCACCGATCGCCACCGCCGACGCGGCGCGTCCCGCGCCGCGGCCGGCCTACAGCGTGCTCGACCTCGGCAGGTTCGAGTCGATCACGGGACGGCTGCTGGCGGATTGGCACGTTGCGCTCGGCGGTTACCTGCGGGAGCGAGGATGACGGACGACAAAACGGATACGACGACCGCGCCCTACGCGGTGGTCCTGGCCGGCGGACGCGGCACGCGGTTCTGGCCGCTGAGCCGGCGCGACCGCCCCAAGCAGTTGCTGGCGTTCCTGTCCGGTGAGCCGTTGCTGCGCGAAACGCTCGACCGCCTCGAAGGCCTGGTGCCGTCCGAGCGCCGCTGCCTGGTGGTGCCGGAGGACCTGGTGGGCGCGTGCGCCAAGGTGGCCGGCGAGGTCCCGCTCGCCAACGTCTTCGTCGAGCCGATCGGTCGGAATACGGCGCCGTGCCTCGCGCTCGCCGCGCTTCACCTGCGCCGCCGCGATCCCCAGGCGGTGATGCTGGCGCTGCCCGCGGACCACCACGTCGCCGACTCCGAAGGGTTCCGCTCGGCGCTGCGGGCGGCTGCCGCGATCGCCCGGGAGGGCCCGCTCGTCACGCTCGGCATCAAACCGACGCGACCGGACACGGGCTTCGGCTACATCCGGGTCGGCCGCAGCATGGGTGAACGCGAGGGCCGCGAGTTTCACCGCGTCGACCGCTTCGTGGAGAAACCCGATCGGGTGCGCGCGGAGAGCTACGTCACGCGGGGCGACCACCTGTGGAACGCGGGCATCTTCGCGTGGCGTGTGGACGCGTTCCTGGCCGAGATCCAGCGCCAGATGCCCGAGCTCTGGAAAGCGATCGAACGGATCGAGCAGGTGCTCGGAACGGCTCGCGAGCGGGAAGAGATCGGTAAGGTGTGGACGACCCTCGCGTCGGTCTCGGTCGACGTCGGTGTCCTCGAGAACGCGCTCGAGGTGCGGGTGGTGCCTTCCGACTTCGGCTGGAGCGACGTGGGGTCCTGGTCCGCGCTCCGCGAGGTGCTGCCGGCGGGCGAGGGAGGCGTGCAACGAGCTGCGCGCCACCTGTCGATCGACTCGGAGAACTGCGTCGTGGTGGCGCCCAACCGGCTGGTGGCGACCGTCGGCCTCAAGGACACGCTGGTCGTGGTGGTCGACGACGCCGTGCTGGTGTGTCCGCTGTCCCGCGATCAGGAGCTGCGTGAGGTCGTCCGTCGCATCGAAGAAGAGGGACTGACCGACTATCTCTGATCGGGTCGGCCGCCCTCCCACACCGCACACCGTCACATCCCTCGCCATGTCTCAGCGCGTACTCGTCACCGGCTTGAACGGGTTCGTCGGGCCCTACCTCGCGCGCGCGCTCGCGGACGCGGGATACCAGGTGGCCGCGACGCGGTTCGGGCCGCAACGGCCGCACCCGGTGGCGCTGCCGCCGGTCGATCCCTTCGTCGAGCTCGACGTGCGTGACCCCGCCGCCGTCGCCGAGTGCTTGAGGAGCATCCGCCCGGACGGTGTGATCCACCTGGCCGGCTTCTCCGAGCCGCATCGCTCGCTCGGCCAGCCGCTGCTCACGACGCAGATCAACGTGATGGGGACTTTGCACGTGCTCGAGGCCATGAAGTCCGAGACGCCGTCGGCTCGATGCGTGGTCGTCGGCAGCGGCGACGTCTACGGCGCACAGCAGCCGGGCGACCCCCCGTTCACCGAGGATTCGCCGCTTCGTCCCCGGAATCCCTACGCGGTGACCAAGGCCGCGGCGGACCTGCTCGCCGAAGGCTACGGCCGCGCCCCGCACGGCCTCGACGTGGTCCGGTTGCGGCCGTTCAACCACACTGGCCCCGGTCAGCAGCGTGGCCTCGTGTGTCCGGATTTCGCGTACGGAATCGCGGAGCTGGCCTCGACGGGCGCGCGGGCGGGCGAGCTCGAGGTCGGAAATCTCCAATCGGCCAAGGACTTCACCGACGTCCGCGACATGGCGCGCGGCTACGTGATGGCGCTCGAGCTGGGCGACACGGGCGCGGCCTACAACCTCGCGAGCGGTCGGACGGTCCGGGTGCGCGACATCCTCGCCGAGCTGTGCCGCGTCTCCGGGCTGGACGTGACGCCGCGCCCGAACCCTGCGTTCGCTGGCGCCCCGACGTCCGAGGTTCGGGCCAGCGCCGAGCTGTTCCGCTCGCGGACCGGCTGGGCGCCCGCGATTCCGTTCGAGCGGACGCTCGCGGAGCTCTACGAGTACTGTCGACGCTCGCTGGCGGATGAGCAACGCTCCGGATCCTGAGCGCCCGCGCGAACCCCCGGCCGCCTCGCTGGAACGACCCATGGTCGAAACGCTCTCGGAGATCGTGCGCCATCGCGCGCTGGTGTGGAGCCTGGTCCAGCGCCAGCTCGCGGTGCGGTACCGCGGCTCGGTGCTCGGTTTCGTGTGGACGTTCCTGAACCCGCTGTTCCTGATGCTCGTCTACACGCTGGTGTTCTCGCTGTTCGTGCGCGACCCGTCCATCGAGCACTACGGGACCTTCGTGTTCTGCGGGCTCCTGCCGTGGATCTGGTTCAGCTCCGCGCTTCTCGAGGGGGCCAACGCGATCGTGGGCGGCGGTACCCTCATCACCAAGGCACTGTTCCCGCCACAGATCCTGCCCGCCGTGGTCTCGCTCTCGCACGCCGTGAACTTCCTGCTGTCGCTCCCGATGCTGCTGCCGTTCCTGATCCAGGCCGGCCGGCCCTTCGGCTGGGCGCTTCTCGCCCTGCCGGTCGTCATGGCCGTGCAGTTCTTCCTGATCTTCGCGATCGTGCTCGGGGTCAGCGCGCTCAACGTCCACTATCGCGACGTCCAGCACATCCTCGGCAACGTGCTGTCGCTGTGGTTCTTCGTCACGCCGGTGATCTTCTCGGTCGACAGCCTGAAGTCGCGACACTGGATCTTCAACCTGCTCATCGCGAAGGTGAACCCGATGGGCGTGCTCGTCGAGTCGTACCACGAGATCCTCTACTGGGGGCATTTCCCCAACTGGCGGAACCTGCTGGTGGTCTTCCTGGGCACGCTGGTGATCCTGATCGTCAGCCACTCGATCTTCCGTAGCTACCGCGACGGCTTCGCGGAGGAGATCTGATGGCCCGCCCGAGCCAGCCGGAGGCCGCGACGCGGGCGCAGCCCGCGATCGAGCTGGTCGGGGTGACGAAGCGGTTCCGCAAGCGCACGCTGCAGCGTGGCTACACCACCGTGAAGACGCACCTGCTGCGCTCGGCCCTCGAGAACGTCTTCACCCGCAAGACGCGCCGCGGCAACTTCCTCACCGCGCTCGACGACGTCCACCTGCGTGTCGAGGAGGGCACGACCCTCGGCGTCATCGGGCACAACGGCTCCGGCAAGTCGACCCTGCTCAAGGTGATGACCGGGATCTACAAGCCCGACGCGGGGCAGATCCGGATCCGCGGGCGGGTCTCCGCGCTGATCGAGCTGGGCGCGGGCTTCCATCCCGAGTTCACCGGCCGCGAGAACATCTTCCTGAACGGCCTCGTCCTGGGCCTCAAGAAGGACTACATCGAGCGCAAGTTCGACGAGATCGTGTCGTTCGCCGACCTCGAGGACTTCATCGACGACCCGGTACGGACGTATTCATCGGGAATGTACATGCGGCTCGGCTTCTCGATCGCCATCCACGTCGACCCCGACATCCTGATCGTCGACGAGGTGCTCGCGGTGGGTGACGAGGCGTTCATCCACAAGTGCCAGGAGCGCGTCGCCGACTTCAAGCGGCGAGGGAAGACGATCGTCGTCGTCACCCACGACCTCGGCGCGATCGAGCGCTGGTGCGACGACGTGGTACTCCTCGACCACGGCCGGATGGTCGAACGTGGCGGATCTCGTCGAGTGATCGACGCCTATCGCCGTCTCGTCGCGGAGAGCGAGGAGCGCCGGCTGACCGACGAGCACCGTCGCGCCGCCGAGCGCACCCACCAGGAACAGGCGGCGGAGGCCGTCGCGGTGCGGATGGACGAGGTGGGCGCGGCATCCACCGCGAGCCCGGATCAGAGCCGCTGGGGAACCCGCGAGATCGAGATCGTCGACGTCCGGCTACTCGACTCGTCGGGCACCGAGCGCTACGTCTACGAGAGCGGAGACGCGGTCTCGATCACGATCCGCTACGTCGTGCACAAGAACGTGCCGAAGCCCGTCTTCGGCATCGGGATCTTCCGCCCGGACGGGGTGTGTTGCTACGGAACCAACACGCAGCTCGACCGCGCCGATTTTCCGGAGCTGTCCGACGAAGGCGTCGTCACGTGCGCGCTCGAGTCGCTCGAGCTGGTCGCGGGCGATTACCTGGTCGACGTGGCCGTCCACGCGGAGGATGGGTACGCGTACGACTACCACACGCGTCGCTGGTCGTTCGCGATCCGGTCGGGTATCGCCGACGTCGGTGTCTATCGCCCCCGTCACCAGTGGAGCCTGGCGTGAGCGAGACCTCGCCCGGCGGCGGACGCCTCGCGGAGCTGGCGGCGATCTCGGGCGTGCCGATCGCGGTCAGCCATCGGCGCTTCGTGGGCTTCCTCGTCGTGCGCGCGAAGCGATGGGCGGCCCGCGTCGTGCGCTGGTGCCTCGCGCCGGTGCTCGCGCGGCAAGAGGCCTTCAACAGGGCCGTGGTCGACCTGCTGCAGTCGGGATCGGCTGGCGGGTTGCGCGCTGGGACCGCGGACGCTGAGGAGCTGGCGACGCTGGGCAGGCGGATCGAGCTCGTCCACGAATCGCTGCACCGCGAGATCACCTCGAGGGAAGCGGCGACGCTCAGGAACCTGCGGGAAGAGATCGCCGTGAAGACCTCGCAGGCCCTCGCTGCGCTGGTGGCGGACGCGCAGGTGCGGCGCCCGCTGGCGGAGGGCTTCGGCGATCACCTTTACCGCGAGTTCGTGTCGCGGTTCAGGGGCACCGAGGAGGAGATCAGGCGCCGCTTCGAGCTCTACACCGACCTGTTCGCAGGCGGCGCGCCAGTGCTCGACGTCGGGTGCGGCCGGGGCGAATTCCTGCTGGCGCTGCGCGACGATGGGATCGCGGCCCGGGGGATCGACTCGAACGCCGAGCTCGTCCAGCACTGCGTGGCCCTCGGGCTCGACGTGACTCGTGGCGACGCGCTGGAAGGCCTGCGCTCGCTCGGCGAGGGGACTCTCGGGGGCGTCTTCTCGGCGCAGGTGCTGGAGCACCTCGAGCCGGCGGGCATCCACGCGTTCCTCGCGCTCTCGCACCGCGTCTTGCGCCCGGGCGGCTTGCTGATCGTCGAGACCGTCAACGCCGAGAGCCTCGCCGCGATCACCAGGAACTTCTTCGCGGACTGGACGCATCGAACGCCGATCGTGCCCCGCAGCCTCCGCTTCGTCGCCGAGCGATGCGGTTTCGAGAACCCGGAGATCCGCTACCTCTCGCCCGTGCCCGATACCGCCCGCCTCCGGATCTTGCCGATCGACCCCGATATCTCGAGCGCCACGCGCGACCAGCTCGAGGCGATCAACCGCAACTTCGAGCTGCTCAACGCGCTGCTGTTCGGGCCGCAGGACTTCGCCCTCGTCGCCCGCAAGACCTGACGCCCGCGTCCGGTCGAGCCCGCAATCACTCCCCGAGGTAGGTGTCGAAGAACCGGAGGATCCCCGCGACGCCGAACGGGTAGCCGTACGGCACCGTCAGGGTCGGCACGGGGACCGAGGTGAGGTCGTTGATCGCCGGGTGGAGCGGATAGAGCGCCGGCACGGTCTCGCAGTGGTAGGGCTCGACCGGACTCGACAGGAAGAAGTTCACGTGGTGGTCGGAGACGAACGCGCCGAAGCGCCTGGGCGAATCGGCATCCATCATGCGCACGGTCAGGTTGCCGGTGCTCGAGCCACCCGAGTGGCCGATCAACCCGATCCGATCGCTCACGACGTCGTCCCGAGAGCGGAGATACTCGAGCCCGACCAGCGATTCGTAGCTGCGTAGCCCGATCAGCGCGAATCCCTGGCGCAGGAGCTGCTTCGAGATCTCGTGCTCCGCGCGGTCGATTCCCATCGCGCGCATCGACGGGATCAGGATGGCGTAGCCGTGGCCGGGGTATTCGCCGCCGTGGTAGGCATCGCGATAGGAGGACGCGTCGTCGCCGTGCCCGTGGATCGCGACGATTGCAGGGAAGGGGCCGTCGCCCAGCGGGCGCAGCAGTAACGCGGGGATCTCACCGACCAGCTCGTCGCGCAGGAAGAGCTCGGTCTCGCGATGGGACTCGTCCGCGGTCTCGGACACCACGACGACCTCCAGCGGGCGGGTCGCCAGGCCTGCCACCATCCAGCCCACGTTCAGACGCTCGATCACCTGGCCGCGCAGGTCTTCGGGCTCGATGTCGGGGCTCGATACCGGGACGTGACCGCTGGCGATGTCGAGCAACTGACGATCGAGCGTGGGCTGGTCGATCGGCCGCCCCGCGTCGGCGGCTCGCGAGAGGAACGTCTCGTAGTCGGCGACGCACGGCTCGTTGTCGGTGCACCCCGGCACGAAGCCGGGGTCGAAGCGCACGCGAACGTGCTCCTGCGGCGAATCCCCGGAGTTGCCGGAGCCGCAGCCGAGCGCGATGACCAGCCCGGCAGCGGCGAGCCCGCTTCGCCGCACTCGCTGGCGGCGCGCCTCGTCGCGGACGACGGCTCGAACCGGTCCGCACTCGGTGCTCAGGCCGCCGAGCCCGCGCTGGCGAGCTCGATCATGTAGCGCACCAGCGTGCGAACCGCGAACCCGGTGGCGCCCTTCGGCCCGAGATCGGGAACCGACTCGGCGAAGGCCGGACCAGCGATGTCGAGGTGAGCCCACCGCTCGTTCTTCACGAACTCCGCCAGGAAGAGCGCGGCCGTGATGCTGCCGGCGTAACGCCCCCCGATGTTCTTGAGGTCGGCGATGTCGCTCTTCAACTCCTTCTTGTAGGCGTCGAACAGCGGCATCTCCCAGAGCGGCTCGCCCTCGAGCTCGCCGGCCCGGCACAGTGCCGCGGCCAGCGACGAAGCCCGTGAGTACACGGCCGCGACGTCGTTGCCGAGCGCGATCATGCACGCCCCGGTGAGCGTCGCCAGGTCCACCACCTCGTCCACGCGCAGCGAGTCGGCGTAGGTCAGCGCGTCGGCCAGCAGCAGCCGACCCTCCGCGTCGGTGTTGAGGACCTCGACGGTCTTGCCGTTCGAGATGGTCAAGACGTCTCCCGGCTTTGTGGCTCGCGGCCCGGGGAGGTTCTCCGCTGCGGGAACGATGGCGTGGACTCGCACCGGCAGCTTGAGCTGGCTTGCCGCATGGACGGCCGCGAGCACGGCGGCGGCGCCGGCCATGTCGCACTTCATCGTCATCATCGATGCAGCGGGCTTGAGCGAGAGTCCACCGGAGTCGAAGGTCACGCCCTTTCCCACCAGCGCGATGCTCTTCACGCTGCGGCCCGAGGGGCGGTAGTCGACGTGGATCAGCTTCGGCTCGGCTTCGCTTCCGGCCGACACGCCGAGGATCCCACCCATCGAGCGGCGTTCGAGCTCGCGGCGCCCGAACACGCGGACCTTGAGGCCAGGCCGGCGCTCGAGGCGGCGCGCCGCGGCCGCGACGTGCGCCGGGGTCATCGAGCCGGGCGGCTCGTTCACGAGGTCACGCGCCCAGCACGTCGCGCCCGCCAGCACCTGGGCCTCGCGCACCGCGCGCTCGAGCGTCTCGTCGCGGCGGGACGTGTGCACGACCACCCGGCGAACCTCGGCCGCCGCCTCGTCACTCGAGCCCCGGTACTTGGTGAACGAGTAGGATCCGAGCGCGAGCCCCTCCACGGCGGCGCGCAGCCAGTCCGCGCCTTCCGGCCCGGGCAGCGGAAGCGCGACCGACTGCCCACCGGGCGCGAGGTACCGCACGGCCTTTGCGTGGGCTCGGCGCACGACCGCCGCATCCACCTTCGCCGCCGGCCCGAGCCCGAGCAGGACGTATCGCTTCGCGGCCGAGCCGCGGGGAGCGGGCACCGCCAGCGCGCAACACGGCTTGGCGCGGAACCCCTGGTCCTGGACGAGCTCGTTGAGCCAGCCGTCGAGCGAACGATCGAGTGCGGCGAAGGCCGGCCCGCGGTCGTGCTTCTCGCCTTCGAGAACCGGGACGATCAGCGCGTCGACGCGACTGCGATCGACGGGATCCGCGCTGAAGGAGACTTTGAGCGGATGTGTCTCTTCGGTGGCCACGGGCGCGGCAAGAAAACCGAAGGTGCAAGTTCGGTCAAGGCGCGGGGCCGAGGCGCGGCGCCTCGGCCTCCCGCGGCTGGTGCATGGAGGGAGCGCGCCGAGCAGGTATCATGATCGGCTGGTTCGTCCGGCCCTGCTCGTAAACCATCGGCCTCAAGCGTGTGGATCCTGCTCAATTCCGTTCTCGGCCTCGACGGGGGCGTCGTGGACCCGAACGGCGGCTCGGCGCTGCTCTCGTGCAGGCACGACCGTGACTCGATGGACGTGATCCGGGCGTCCGTGGACGCCGTCGTGGTCGGGGCCGGTACGATCCGCACCGAGAACCCGTCGCTTGCGGTCACCTCGGTCCGCCGCCGTGCGGAGCGCGTCGCCGAGGGCCGGAGCGACCAACCGCTGCCCGTGGTGCTGACCACCGCGGCGGACCTCCGCCCGGACCGCCAGATCTTCGCGGCGGGCGAGCCCCGGCCGCTGCTGCTCGTCGGGCGACCCGATCCGGCGGCCGCATCGCGCCACGCGCTGCGCGCGGACGTCGAGACCCTCGATCCGGCACTACCAGCGCCGGAATCCGCGGTTCGCGCACTGGAGCGCCGTGGCGTGCGCCGGTTGCTGGTCGAGGGAGGACCTTCGGTCGCGCGAGCGTTCGTCGACGCGGACCTGGTCGACGAGGTGTGCCTCACGCTGAGCCCGCGTCTCGGAGCCGGCCCCGCGAAAGCCTCGCTCGGTGGCCGGGCGCTGCTGCAGCTCGAGCTGGCCGAGGCGCGCGCCGTCGAGTCCTTTCTCTACCTCCGGTACGTCCGGCGGATACCACGGCATGTCCACTGAAGGCGCCCGTATCCGAGGTGTGCCCGGCCGCCGTGAGCCCGGTGCGGCCGACGAGCCCGAGCCCTCGGTGGAGGAGCAGGCCGGCGGACCTGCAGAGTCGCTCCCCGACGTCCGTGACCTGACGCTTCCGGCGCTGCGGGCAGCGCTCCGCGAGATGGCGGAGCCGGCGTACCGGGCCGATCAGGTGTGGGGGTTCCTCTACGCACGAGGCCATCGCCGCTTCGACGAGATGCACACGCTCTCGAAGGCTCTCCGGGCGGGCCTGGCGTCGCGCTTCCGGGTGTCGGAGCTCCCGGTGCTCGAGCTCGCACAGGCCCGCGACGGTACGGAGAAGTTCCTGTTCGGGCTGGAGGACGGTCGCGCCGTGGAGGCGGTGCTCATCCCGGACGGCCGGCGGCTCACGCTGTGCGTGTCGAGTCAGGTCGGATGTGCCTACGCGTGCCGGTTCTGCCTGACGGGGTTCCGGGGGTTCGCGCGTAACCTGCGTCCGTCCGAGATCGTCGGGCAGTATCTGGCCGCGTCGGCCCGGGTCGGGGAAGGAGCCCGGATCACGAACATGGTGTTCATGGGGCAGGGCGAGCCGCTCGCCAACCTCGAGCACGTCATCTCGGCGATCGACATCCTCACCGAGCCCTCGGGACTCGCGGTGTCGCCGCGCAGGATCACGGTGTCGACCGTGGGGCTCCTCCCCCAGATGCGCGAGCTGCTCGCGAGGACCCGGGTGGAGCTCGCGGTCTCGCTTCACGCGACCACCGAGGCGATCCGGACCAGCCTGGTGCCATCCAATCGGCGTTACGGCCTCCACGCGTTGCTCGCGGAATGCCGCGACCTGCCGATCGCGAAGCGCACCCGGATCACGTACGAGTACACGATGCTCGACCGAGTGAACGACTCGGACGAGGACCGGCGGCGGCTCGCGAAGCTGCTCCGGGGCACGCGCTGCAAGGTAAACCTCATCCCGTTCAACCCGTTCCCGGGTGCCGAGTTCCGCTCCTCTCCCATGGAGCGGATCGAGCGCTTCGCCGAGGACCTGCGGTCGGATGGCTACGCCGTCATGATCCGCCGCACCCGGGGGGCGGACGTGTCCGCGGCGTGTGGCATGCTTGGGCGCACCCAGCCCGAAGACAACTCGTGAGACGCCGGGGGCAGGGGGGCCGCAACGGAGCGGTCCCGGTGCCGGCGCAGGAGGATGCATGACGACGGTCGGAGTCATCGGAGGAAGCGGTCTGTACGTGATGGAGTCGCTCGAGGGTATCGAGGAGGTGCGCCTCTCGACTCCGTTCGGTGATCCGTCCGATTCGTACATCGTCGGCACCCTGGCCGGCACCAACACGGCCGCAGCCCA
>CAYMQR010000115.1:0-11452 GCA_964392195.1 uncultured bacterium
CCCATCCGGGATCCGGAGCGCCGCCGGCGAGAGCCGGCGACGCCCCACCCCTTCGACGCACATGAGTGGCGACGAGCACCCGATCGACCCTCGACGGGAGCTCGCCGCCCTCGCGCAGGCTCTCCGCGGCCAGCTCGAGCTCCTCGGCGATGCCGGCGTCGCGGCGCTTCCGAACGCCTCGGCCACGTCGCGCTCCCCGGCCGCGGCGACACCCCCGCGACACTCGCCCGCCACGCAGGCTGCGGCCTCGGCCACCGGCTCGACCGTTGCGCCCGACGAGGGACGCACGCCAGCCCCCGCCGATCCGGAGCGGGACACCGTCCTTTCCCGCGGTCGCGACGCCCTCGAGGCGGTGCGCCGCGACCTCGGCGACTGCACGCGCTGCAAGCTCCACGCGCATCGAACGAAGCTCGTGTTCGGTGTCGGCAATCCCGAGGCGGACATCCTCTTCGTCGGCGAAGGCCCAGGCGAGGACGAAGACAGACGTGGCGAGCCGTTCGTCGGGAGAGCCGGACAGCTCCTCACCCGGATCATCGAAGACGGGATGGGCCTGAGACGGACGGACGTCTACATCTGCAACATCGTCAAGTGTCGCCCCCCCCAGAACCGCGAGCCGGAGGCCGACGAGATCGCCAGTTGCCTCCCATTCCTCGAGCGGCAGATCGCGGCCGTCGCTCCCAAGGTCATCGTGACCCTCGGGCGCCCGAGCACCTCGACCCTGCTGGGCAAACCGGTCGCGATCACCAAGCTGCGGGGCAAGTGGCACGAGTACCGGGGCGTGCCGCTCATGCCCACCTACCATCCGGCCTACGTCCTCCGGCAATACACCGCCGAGGTCCGGCGCCACGTCTGGGAGGACATGAAGGAGGTCCTGCGCCGCGTCGGCCGCGAGCCTCCCCCGCCTCGCCGGGGCCAGGCAGACGGGTGACCGCGGCGGGCTCTTGAAGATCGCGCTGATCGGTGGCGGAGGCAGCCGAGCGCCGCTCTTCGTCCAGGCACTCGCCGGGCGATCGAGCTGGTGTGCGATCGACCGCCTGTCCCTCTTCGACGTGGACCCGGCTCGCCTGCGCTCGATCGGCGGACTGGCGGCTGCGTTCGCGCGACGGCTCGGGGCCCCGTTCGCGGTCGAGCTCAGCACCTCGCTGGACGCGGTGCTCGAGGGAGCGAGCTTCGTCGTGACGTCGATCCGCGCGGGCGGCGACGCGGCGCGAGCGCGGTACGAGAGGATCGCGCGCGACGCGGGGGTGCTCGGTCAGGAGACCGTCGGCGCCGGCGGATTCGCCCTCGCGACGTGGAACGGCCCAGCGCTCCTCGACCTCGCCCGCAAGATCGAGGCCCGCGCTCCCACCGCCTTCACGCTTCACTTCACCAACCCCGCCGGCCTGGTGGCTCAACTCCTTCACGATGGCGGGTTCCGTCGCCACGTGGGGATCTGCGACACGCCGTCCGACCTCGTGCGACGAGCGGCGGGCTTCCTGGGGCGGGATCCTCGCGAGCTCTCACCCACGATCCTCGGTCTCAATCACCTGAGCTGGCTGCAACGCCTGCAGGGGGCCGACGGTTCCGACCTGCTGCCGCCGCTACTCACCGACCCGGCGTTCGTGCACGCGGTGGGTGAGCCGTTCGAGCCCGAGCTGCTGCGTAGCCTCGGGATGCTCCCCACCGAGTACCTCCACTACTACTATCACCGTGACGACGCTCTCGCGCGCCAGCGGGCACGCCCTCGAACGCGCGGTGACTATCTCGATCGCCGCGGCGCCGAGCTTCGCGCGGAGCTCGAGGCACTCGACCCTGCCGGCCAGTACGATCGCGCCTACGACCCCGCCATCGCGGCGTACCGGCGTTACTGCGCGGACCGGGACGGCACCTACCGGGAGGAGCTCGGACGAACCGACGCGCCTCACCCGGCCGACGCAGCGGGCGAGGGATACGCGGGTATCGCCCTCGACCTGATGGAAGGGCTCGCGGGATCGCGCGGATGCGTATCCGTCGCGTCGGTCCCGAACGGTGCGGCGGTCGAGGGGTTCGCGCACGACGACGTGATCGAGACGACCGTCCAGGTCCGCGCAGGAACGATCGCGCCGCTTCGCCCGGCGCCTCTACCACCCGACGCCAAGGGCTTGATGCAGGCGGTGAAAGGCTTCGAGCGACTGGCGGCGCGTGCGATCCTGGAGCGGGATCGCGCGCTCGCGAGCCGCGCCCTCGCCGCGCATCCACTCGTCGGCTCGTACCCGACCGGCGCACGCTTGGCCACCGCTTTCCTGGAAGACCAGGACGATCCGCGAGGACCGTGGCGGTGAACCGAACGACTCGGTGGACTCGGCCAAATCGCCGGGAGAACAGCCGTTTTCGACGTTTCCGTGAGGTCGGGGAGCGTTTGACACGTTCGGAAAGCGGTCGTTACACTCGCCCCCCGTCGAGGTGAGCCGGTCCACGTGCCCGCTTCCACGGATCCACGTCAACACTTCCCCCGACAGCGCTGAAGGAGAACCGAATTCATGTCGACGACGATCACCGACGAGTGCATCAACTGCGGTGCATGCGAGCCGGAGTGCCCGAACAACGCGATCAGCGAGGGCGACGACATCTACGTGATCGACCCGCAGCTCTGCACCGAGTGCGTCGGCTTCTTCGACGTCGAACAGTGCGCCGAGGTCTGCCCGGTCGACTGCTGCGTGCCTGATCCGAACAACGTCGAGAGCGAAGAAGTGCTGCTCGAGCGTGCCAAGAAGATCCACCCCGACCACCAGTTCAGCGAGCCGATCCCCTCGCGCTTCCGCAAGTAAGCCGGATCGTCTCCGCCGGCGCGTTCGCCGCGCGCGCCACGAACCAGGGGACCCCAGCGGGGTCCCCTGCGTCGCTCCTGGATCCACGGCGCTCGGATCAGCCCCGGGATCGGTCCGGATCGTCGGCCATCCCACCGGCGGCCGCGAGGATCGCGTCCGGGATCACGCGGAGCTGGCGCACGCCGACGATCGGCTGGCCGGCCGCCCCGAACACGCGATCCACCACCAGCCCGATCTCCCGCCACTCGATCGGCACGAGCTTCAAGCCGCGTTCGAGCGCATCCACCGCGCCCGACGGCGCCATGAAGTCGCCCGAAAGCCGCACCGCGCCCAGGAACCGACCCTGGACGATCTGGACCGACGCCTGCAGCCAGCCACACGCGACCGGCATCAGCTCGGAGTCGCTCCACTCGACGTCGCGGTCCTCGTCACCGTCGTGCTGCCACACGACGCCCGACTCGCGCTCACCGAGAAGAGTGACCTCGAGCGGCGAGAAGGTCCGCTCACGGGGTTCGACCTCTTGCAGCCGCGCGTACGCCGAGACGATCGCGTCCTCGATCGTGTCGCGACTCCACTCCCCCGGCTTCTCGGCCGAGATCGTCGTCAGCGGCGGGTCCGCGCGATTCCCTCCATCCCCCGGATATCCGTTCCACCCGGGCGGAAGTGCCGTCGACGCCTCGACCGAGATCAGCGCGTGGAACAGCGTGGCTCCGCCCGGCGCCACCTCGAAGGAGACGTAGCCGCCGTGCTTCCGGTCGATGCTCAGGAAGTCACGGCCGAAGAAATACGCGCGCAGGCCGCACTTCTGGAGCCCTCCGAGCACGCCGCGCACGTAACGGTTGATCACCTTCTCCGGGCCGATCGCGCCCGAGCCCGGCGGCAGCAGCGCCGACGGATCGGTCATCGCCAGGCTGAGGCTGAGCTGCCCGGTCGCCATCGAGATCGTCCGGCCACCCGTCGGACGGACCAGCACCGGCACGGTCGACGGTACGCTCGCGGCGAGCGCCATCCTGCGGCGCTGGAACCGTCCCAGGGCGATCGCCGACCCGGCAATCCAGCCGAGGTGGAGGATGGGTGGACGAGCGGACCCATCGCGGGGCCGCTCCATCTGCGCCAACAGGTGACGCTGGATGGCGAGGTCGCGCGCTGGCGAGACCGCTGGTGACCGCACCACTTCGAGCACGCGCATGAGTCGCCCGACCGCTCACACGCCCGTGTGGATCAGATAGCCCCAGTTGGCGAGCACGAGCGCCACCAGAGCCCATCGCCAGGCTCGTCCCGAGCGCCCTCGAAGCTCCATCCGCAGCGGCGGCCACCCGAACGCGACCACGCCGATCGCCCATGGCACGTAGAGCGCGCCGAGCATCGTCAGCACCGTCACGAGCGGCTGGACGACGAACGCGGCGTGCAGCTCGCCGTGAGCGAGCGCGACCGCGGCGCGAGTGACGCCACAGGTCGGACACGGCACGCCGAAGAGAACGTGGATCCAGCATCCTCCGGCGACCCGGCCGACCTCCGCGACCGTCGAGAGCCGAGCGGCCGCGAGCGCGAGTGGCGCCACCCCGAGAAGCGCGGCCTCGAGATCCCGCGGCGTGCCACACGCCGGGCGCGCGTGGCCTGGAGACGAGGACACGGCGTTCAAGTGCCGCTCAGCTTGCCCGCCATCCCGGCGACCAGCGCCAGTCCGCCGCCGATGGTGCCGCAACACACCACCGCGGGCAGCGCCACCGCGACCGCGGCGCGCAGGATCGTGGCGTCGTGTGCGCGCGCGAGCCCGATCACCTGGACCACGGATCGCCACACGACCAGGATCAGGCCGATCCCCATCACCCCTGCGATTCCGCCCGTGCCAGCGCTCATGAGCGGGACCGAAAGAGCGCTCGGGATCACCTGCAGCAATGCGAACGAACCGTTGGTGTAGCAAACCGTGCGAAACGTCGTCTCGAACCCATGCTTCGCACCGCCGACGATCAGCATGCAGACGTGGATCACCCCCGCGACGAGGAAGAGCCCGACGACCATCATGAGCAGATTGGCGATGATCGAGAGCCCCTGCCCGAGCGGACCCGGCGTGGCGATGCTGTCCTTCAGCAAGGGTGGGATCTGGTCTCCCATGGACTCGAGCATCGCCAGGAGCTGAGGCTGGAAGCCCACCTGGACCAGCGTCCCCAGGATGGTGGCCAGGGCTCCCGGGATGAGCGCGAATAGCAGCGGCCCCTCGAGCCCGCCACTGCGCCGCATGGTCTCGAAGGTGTCGGACGGTCGGAGCAGGACCGACGCGATCGTGCTGCCGATCGCGCCGAGGTCGAGGGCTCCCTCGCGCCGCTCCCACGCCGGCCCGTCGCGGTCGTCGGCCTCCGCGGGTGCCACGGCGCTCGCCGGCTGCGGCACGCTCGCGATCGGCGGCGCCCCGACGACGGAGAGGTCCGCGCCGCACTCACGGCAGAACCGCACCCCCTCCACGACCTGCGCTCCACAGTGCGTACAGAACATCACCCCTCCGGTCCGACCCACGTTCGAGACGCGACCGCCGTCGGCGGCGGGCGCGCCGCTCCTTCACAAGTACCCGAGGCTCTCGAGGCGCTTGCGCACGGCTTCGTCGATCTCGGGCTCCTCGCCGGTCTCGCGCTCGCCCCCTGCTTCGGCCTCCCAGGCCGTCAGCGCCTCCCGCAACGACAGGATCCGCGCACGCTCGTCCGCTGCGCGGTCACGCTCCTCGCGAGGATCGGCGCTCAGCAGATAGAGCTCGTCGCTGCCATCCGATGCGCTGATCCACTTCCAGCCGTCGGCCGACTGCACGGCGCGCAGCGAACGCCGCAGCCCGTCTCCGCGGTAGCCCGGGTAGCGGGCTTCGATCGACTCCACTCGCGGCTCGGGTCCCAGGTACTCGGCGACCCGCACCCGCTCCGGCGTCGACGCCGC
Source organism: uncultured bacterium (assembly GCA_964392195.1). Classification (GTDB taxonomy): domain Bacteria; phylum JADJOY01; class JADJOY01; order JADJOY01; family JADJOY01; genus JADJOY01. The sequence continues at coordinate 5,709 of CAYMQR010000115.1, forward strand.
TCCCCGCAGCGAGCGGCTGCCCGGCGCGCGCGGGCCCGCCGGAAGAGGCACACCCGCGGCCTCCAGCAAGGTCGGGAAGACGTCGACCGTCTGCACCGGCGCATCCTCGCTCCGCCCCCGCGCGGCTGCATCGTCCGGGTAGCGGACGATGAGCGGCACGCGGAGCAGCGTGTCGTACAGGCAGTACTGGTGGTCCATCCGGCCATGATCGCCGATGTTCTCGCCGTGATCGCTGGTGACGGCGATCAGCGTCCGGTCGGTCCAGCCGCGCTGCCGGAACGCCGCGAACAGCTCCTCGAGGCACTGGTCGAGGTAGAGCAGCTCGCCGTCGTACAGATCCTCGAGGATCCGGAAGTCGGCCTCGGTCATCGGCGCCCGGCCGGTCAGGTGTGCCCAGGGATCCTGGTTGATCGACTTCACGCGCGCGGCGTCCACAGCCGCGGCGGTGAACCGGTTCCGCCACGGCGCCGGCGCCAGGTACTTGAGGTGCGCCTCCATCAGGTTCACGAACAGGAAGAACGGCCGCTTGCCGTCGCGCTCGGCCGCCCAGCGCCTCACCCAGCGCCCGATGCGCCGGCCGCCCTTGTCGTAGCTGTCGGCGAGGAACCGCTGGTAGACACCATTGGCGAGGTTGCGGAAGAAGTCGCGGCCGGTGAGCTGCGCCACCGTCTCCCGCCACTTCTGCCAGGCGTCCTCGACGTGGACCCGGTGCAGGTCGTGGTCCGACTGAACGAGCTGCCACACCTTGAAGAAGCGCTCGAAGCCACGCGACGTCCCGAACGTGTTCGAGATCCAGGAGTTGCTCGAGAGGCCCACCGTCTCGTATCCGGCCACCCGCAGCAGCTCCGCGAGGTGCGGCACCTCCGCGTCGAGGAAGCGGTGATTCTCGTGCGCCCCGTGCTGCGACGGCATCCTGCCCGTGAACATCGACGCGTGCGCCGGCAACGTCCACGGCGACGGTGACGTCGCGTCGCGGTAGAGCGTCGCCTCGGAGAGGAACCGGTCGAGGTGCGGAGTCGTCTCGCGGCCGTACCCGTACGCGCGGAGGTTCCGCGCGCGCACGGTGTCCATCACGATCAGCACCAGGTTCGGTCGGTCCATGGATCCCTCCGCGTCTCCCGAATCAAACGATGGCGTCGGCCGCCTGGGCCGACCCTCGCCGGACCGAGCTCCCTGCGGGCTCCACGACGCGGCGCTCGAGGCGAGCACACGTCGCGTCCACCCACTCGGCCACCGGCCACTCCTTCTCGAGCGCCGCGAGCTCGTCGGGACGGCTCGTCGTGGCGGGCTTGCGCGGCATCAGGAAGCTACAACAGTCGCCGTGGGGCTGGATCGAGATCTCGTAGGTTCCGAGGCGCTCGGCCTCGGCGACGATCTCGTTCTTGTTCATCCCGACCAGCGGCCTCAGCACCGGATGCTCGGCGACCGCATCGACGGTCGCCATGTTCTCGAGCGTCTGCGACGCGACCTGGCCGACGCTCTCGCCCGTCACCAGCGCCAGCGCCCGTTCGCGGCGCGCGACGGCGTCGGCCACGCGCACCATGAAGCGGCGATAGAGGATCACGCGCAGCGCGGCGGGCGCGCGCGCCACCAGCTCCTTCTGGAGATCCGCGAACGCGCACGAGTAGAGCACCGACGGGCCCTGGATGCGCGCCAGACGCTCCACCACCTCGAGGGTCTTCTCCTGCGACGCCGCGTCGGTGAACGGGTGACTGTGGAAGTGAAGGAACACGCAGCGAGCGCCCCGCTTCATGAGCCGCCACGCGGCCACGGGGGAGTCGATCCCACCGCTCACCAGGGCGACCACCTTGCCGGCGGTGCCGACCGGCAGCCCCCCCGCGCCGCGGTGGCGATCGAGGTAGAGGAGGATCTCCCGCGGCAGCACCTCGACCCGGACCCAGAGGTCGGGCTTCTTCAGGTCCACCGGCAGGCCCGTCCGAGCGACGATGGCGGCCCCCACGAGTGCGCCGATCTCCTGAGAGCTCTGCGGCACCGACTTGTATCCTCGGCGCGCCTTGACGCCGAACGAGGCGGGCATGCGTGAAGCCACCGCCTCCGCCGCCGCCTCGGCCACGCGGTCCAGCTCGAGCCCGAAGCGGCGCGCCGGTGAGAAGCTCTCCACCCCGGGTACCCACGACAGCCGCTCGGTGACCTCGGCCGGATTCGCCGCGGGGTCGAAGCTCACCACGATGCGCCCCGGCAGGCGGCGTACCGACTTGAGCGGGAGATCCGCGAGCGCGTGCTCGAGGTTGCCGCACAGCTTCAGCTCGAAGCGCGGCCGGTTACCTCCCTTGAGGCCGATCTCGTGGTAATGGACGAGGACGGTGCGCCACGAGGCGTCGCGAGCGATGGACATGGACGGGGAGCCGATCGTCGGAGGGGGCCTGAGCAGCACGATGCGTGACGCCGACCGGGCTCGGGGGAACCCGGCCTCGCGCCCACCGAACCGCTCGAGCGGTATCGACGGTACGTTGCCGCGCCGGCGTTCGGTTCCCGCCGCCACCCGCGCAGCGAACGTCGAGTGTACCGACGGCCCTCGGACGCGTCCACCGATCCCACGCTGGGCGGCCGCCTCGTGAGGGCGCATCGCAGACCCGCTCCGTTCGCCGCCTCCGACCTGGGGCTGGTGCTCGCGGGCGCGCTAGCGCTCGCGGCGTTCGAGGGCCCGGTCTCCCTCCGCAAGCTGCGCGCGTTCGTCGCGGGCGCGCCGTCGGACGTGTCGTTCGCGAGGCTCGTCGCGGGGCGTCTCGTCTGGATGGCGGTGCTGGTGCCGCTACTCCTCGTGCTGTGGCGCCTCGGCGCGCGCGAGCTCGAACGGCGGCGCGGCCTCGACGGACGTACGGCGCTCACCGCCGAGGCGCTGCCGTTCGCGCCGTTCGTGTTGCTCGCCGCCGGGCTAGCCCCCGGCTGGGGTGACACGGTCCCCGAGGCGTGGAGCTTCGCGATGCTGTTCGTGTTCCTCGGCGCGGTCGCGACCAGCTCGTCGCTGCGCGTGGGTACATGGCACGCCACGTTCGCGGTCGACCGGCGACACCGCCGGCAGGGCGCGGCGATCTTCGCGCTGTCTGGGGTCCTGCTCGTGCTCGCCACCGGGCACGCCCGCCCGTTCGAGACCCAACCGCACTGGAGCACGCTCGCCGACCGCTCACCCTACTGGCCGACACGCGCCTACGTCGCGGTCTGGACCGCGTGGGTCACGTGGCTCTCGCTCCCGCTGCTGGTGATCCCGGGGGCGCTGCTTCGCGCGGGACGATCCGCCGCGGCCAAGGGGATCGCGGTCGTGCTGAGCGGAGTCGCGGTGACGCTCGCGTTGCTCGTCGCGAGCGCCGACCGCGCCGCATGGGACGCACGAGCCGTGAGCGCGCGCTACCTCGCCGGCGAGGAGGGCCAGGCCGTGCTCCCCGGGCAGGTCTTCACGGGCCGGGTGGTCGGCGTACCCGGCTCGGCCCGCTGGACGTGGAGCCACGACCGGCAGGCGACCGCGAAGCCCACGCACATCAAGGCCGACCTCTCGTTCGCCGCCCTTCCCGAGGCGGGGCTCTGGTATCGCCCCTCGCACCCGATGACGATCTCGGCACGAGCGACGAGCGGCGGAGTCACGAGCGAGATCGGGATCTGGCGGCTCGAGCCGCGGCGCATCGCGGCCGACCGCGGCGTGCACCGCCTCGAACGCGAGCTCGTGGCGATGCCCGGGCGCGACGTGATCGTCGAGCTCACGGTGACCAGCGCGGCGAGCGGGCCCACGGCGCTGCCGATCCTGGCGGCGGTGACGCTGCGATCGGCGCACTGACCGCGCCGGTCGCGTCGAGAACGCGAACCTCGCCCCGCGCTCCATCCACCTCGATCCACGCTCCCGTGGCCAGGAGCCGCGCCGCGTCCGGCACGCCCATCACCGCCGGCACGCCGAGCTCGCGGGCCACGATCGCGAGGTGGCTCAACAGCCCACCACGTTCGCACACCAGCGCCGCGGCCGAGCTCAGCCGAGCCGCGAACGCGGGGTTCGCGTCGTCGAGCACCAGGACCGTCGGCTCCGCGCGCCGCTCGTCCGGCGAACGCACGAGGTCGACGGCGAGTGCCCGGCCACGCGCCACTCCACCGCTCGTCGGAATGCCGTGCAGGACCGGGAGATTCGCGGCGGCGGTCCCCTCGCTCCCGGAGGATTCCGGCACCACGGCCCGCGCCGGGCGGGCGGCATCGGCCTCGAACGATCCACGCCGACGCGCGACCTCGGCGCGAACGTCCGCGCCGTCTTCGAGAGCGGCGCGCCAGTCGGGAAGCGTGAGCCAGAACACGTCGTCACGGGCCGCGAGCGAGCCCCTCGCGGCGAGGACCTCGCCGTGGGTGAGGAGCGCGGAGCGAAGCGCCGCGAGCGCTCGCGTGGCGCGGTCGCGCGAGGCGACGCGCCTTCTCACGGCGAACGCGCCGAGCCTCGCGAGGGCGCCGGCCCACCACTCGAACGGATCGAGCCACGTGAGCGGCGAGGGTCGCGTGCCCGCCTGCCGCGCCGAGGCGCGCGGCGCGCCGCCGCTCGGAGGCACGCCGCCACCCGCGCCGGCCAGCAGCGCCGGCCCGTCACTCAGGCGCGCGCCCGTGAGCGTGCGCTCCCCCGGGCCGCGGTGGCCGTGGCGCACGAGGAACTCGCCGAGCGCCGCGCGACGCTCTGCCCCGTCGGGCGCGAGGTCGAGGCGATCCTCCACCGCCTGCCACGAGCTCGACGCGCCCAGGTCGACGTCGCCGAGCCGCACGCGGAGCGCCTCCACCTCGGCGGCGATGGCCGCGAACGCTCGCGCCTCCGGCGCCTGGATCCGCGCGAGGAGCTCGGCGCGGCGCTCCGGATCGACTACCACGGCCTCGATCCACCGCACCGACCGCAGGGCGAGCGCGGACCAAGCGTGCATCGGCGCCAGCTCGCTCCGGCACACTCGCCGGCTCCTCCGAACCGCCTGGGCCGGACCATCGAGCCCGGCCGGCTCGCCCGCCCCGGTCTTGCGCCGGATCGCGACGAGGTCCCGCACGAGGATGCCGCCGGTGGCGGCGCTCGGCCCACCGCCGAGGACGTCCCGGTGCCGCGAGCGCGCGCCGCCGCGCGACGCCTCGAACGACACGTAGGGCCGGTGCGCGAGGAACCGCACGTCGTCGGGCGACCGGCGGCCGAGGAGGAGCCGATCCCAACCCCAGGCCGCCTCGGTGAGCGCCTGCTCGAGCGGGGACACCGGGTCGGCCGCGAGGTCGATCCCCGCACCGGCGAGCCAGACGTCGGTCCACGCGGCGTGCTCCATCGGCGTGCACGCCGTCACCTCGAGGGCTCCGTCCGCCAGCACCGAGCAGCTCAGCTCCGCGGCTCCCACTTCGCACGCCTCTGCACGATCGAGGAGCGCGAAGCACGCCGCGAGCGGCAACTCGCGCCCGGCCCGAGCCGCCTCCGGACCGAGCGGGCGAACGCCGACCCGGTCGAGGTCGACGCCGTGCTCGCCCGCGTCCCACGCGACGTGCGCCAGCGAGACCGGCCCCCCGCGTGGGGGCCGGGTGAAGAGACTCAGCCGGCGCACCGCCGTCCGGGCCACGGCCGAGAACGATCCGGGCGCACGTCGGTCCACCCACCCGCGAGCCACCGGCGCGCCGGCACGCGCCAGGCGGCCGAGCAGCACCGCACCGGTGCCCGCCCAATGCCGGTCCCGTTCCCGCACCTCGGCGATCGCGACCCGTCCCACGAGACGCCGGACGCCACGCGCGGCGAGGTCCCA
>CAYMQR010000116.1:0-11296 GCA_964392195.1 uncultured bacterium
CCCCGACCTCACCGGCTACATCACGGAGGGTCAGGTGGTGCTGAGCCGGGAGCTCGATCGCCGCGCCGTGGCCCCGCCGATCGACGTGCTGCCGTCGCTGTCGCGGCTCATGAGCCTCGGCATCGGCGCGGGGCGGACGGTGGCCGAGCACCGCGCGTGGGCCGACCAGCTCTACGCGAGCTACACCCAGGGCCGCGAGGCGCGCCTCATGGCCGCGATCGTCGGTGAGAGCGGGCTCGGCGACGCCGATCGGCGCGCGCTGGCGTTCGCCGAGCGCTTCGAGCAGGAACTGGTCGGACAGCGCGGCCGCCGCCGCACGATCGGGGAGACGATCGAGGTCGGCTGGCGCCTGCTCGAATCGCTGCCGCGCGACGACCTGCTCAGGATCCCGGACGCCGTGTGGGCCGCGCGTGACGCCGACCGGCGAGGTGGCGCGTGAGCGGCGGCGCCGGTGGCCCGGCGGCGACGCGTCAGAACCTGCTGCGCGTGGCGCGCCGGCTGGAGCGGGTGCACAAGGGCACGGAGCTGCTGCGGCGCAAGCGCGAGGCGCTGGTCGCCGAGCTGTTCCGCATCGCGCGTCCCGCGCTCTCGCTGCGCACCGACATCGGCGTCCACGCCGCGACGGCCTACCCGCTGCTGGCGCGCGCGCTCGCCGAGCACGGCAGGAGCGGGCTCGATGGGTTCGCATGGCCCGAGCGCCACCTGTCGGTCGAGCTGCGCACCGCCCAGATCTGGGGCATCGGCGTCACCGAGGTCGTCGACCGACCACCGATGCGGCGCACGCCGGAAGCGCGCGGCATGCACCCGGCCGGCGCCGGCGCCGCGACGCTCGAGGCCGCGCGCTCGTTCGAGGAGCTCGCGGACCTCCTGCTCGAAGCCGCGGGGCGCGAGGCGCTCCTGCGCCGGCTCGGCGACGCGCTGTCGCGCACCACCCGCCAGGTCAACTCGCTCGAGCACCGGGTCGCACCCGAGCTGGCGAGCGCGGTGGCGTCGATGCGGCGCACGCTCGACGAGCGCGAGCGGGAGGAGCACTTCCGGCTGCAGCGCCTGCTGCGGCGGCGCTGAGCGGGGGGTGGACCGCGCTCGCTGGTCGTGGCCCTGCGTCGGGCGATTCCCGGCCCGGCAGTGGCGAGCGTGCCCGCCCAGTTGACGCTTCGCGAGCGCTCGATGAACTTCCGGTCGGGGCCGGGACCTCGAACGGAGCCGCGCGTGAACCGTCAACCTCTCCTGAACCGAATCCTCGGCGTGCTGCTGTGCGCCGCGCTCGTATCGACCGGCTGTGGTGGCGGTGGTGGCGGAGGCGGCGGTGGGACCGACACCCCGAACCAGCCGCCGCCCCAGACCGGCGGATCCTGCAGCGGCGGCGAGACCCTCCTCTACGTCGTCAGCTCGCTCGGCGCGGGGATCCCCACCGGCGAAGGGCGGGTCCCGGGCTTCGACGTGGATCAGCGGCTCAGCGACGCCAGCGACTCCCAGACCTGCAACCAGCCGGACTACGTCTCGCCGCCGCCCGAGTCACGGACGGGCGTGGACAACCAGCTCGGTCCGATCGTCGCGAGCTTCGACTTCCAGGACGAGGTCGAGACGCTGTTCGACGCGGCGATCGAGGACGGCAGCCTGCTCTTGCTCGTGGAGGTCAGCCACGTGCAGTCCACCAGCGACGACGACTGCGTCACGGTGTCGTTCCTGAACGGCTTCTTCCCGCCCGGGATCGGCGATCCGATCATCGGCGCCGACGGCCAGCTCGCGCCCGGCCAGCTCATCGACATCGACCAGAGCTTCCTGGACGCGAGCGGCAACCCGCTCTACCAGGTGACGAACGCGCGGATCGCGGGCGGCGTGCTCGACACCCCCCACACCAGCATCACGCCCACCTACACCGTCGGCGGCACCGCGGCGCCGATCACCTTCAACCAGCTCGCCGTGCGCCTCGACGGCGACCACGCCCGCGACGGCGTGATCGGCGGCTCGTTCGAGGTCGAGACGGTGGCGGCGATCATCGGGCCGCAGCTCGGCTCGCTCGAGCCGTTCGTGCTGCCCGCGCTGCGCTCCAAGGCTGACCTCGCGCGTGACGCCGGCGGCACCTGCCAGTCGCTCTCGGCGGGGCTGGTGTTCTCCGCCGTCACCGCGGTGGCGGGCGAGGTCCGCTGAATCTCCCCGGGGAGCGCGCGAAGCGCGCAGGTCCCAGACCCCCGCCCCGAAAAAGGCGTGACTTTTCGGGGCCCCACCCCCAAGCCGGCTCGGCTTCGCTCAGGGGCCGAAGGCCCCGTGACCTCGCCTGCGGCGAGGCTAGGGGTGCGTCGGGAATGAGTTTCCCGAGACGCTCCTAGCCGGTCTCGAGGAGCCGGACCTGGCCCTTGAGGCCGTCGACCTCGACCAGCGCGCCCGTGGGGATCGCCTTGGTGGCGCCCGCCACCGAGGCGACCGCCGGCAGCCCGTACTCGCGCGCCAGGATCGCGCCGTGCGAGAGCATGCCGCCCATCTCCATCACCACGCCGCCAGCCAGGGCGAAGAGGCACGTCCAGCCGGGGTCGGTGGCGTTGGTGACGAGGATCTCGCCGGGCCGCACCTCGCTGAACTCGGAGACCTCGAGGATCACGCGGGCGCGGCCGCGGACCACGCCGCGCGACACGCCCGAGCCCACCAGCAGCGTCGCGTCGGCGGGCGCGCGCTCGGTGACGGTGATGTCGGCGCCCTGGTCGCCGATCAGCTCGCGGGGCGGCTTCTCGTCGCGGGCGCGCTCGTATTCGATGCGGCGTCGGCGGGCGAGGGCGGCGAGGTCGGCGACGTCGCCGCGCACCGCGGCCGCGAGCTCCTCGCGGAACAGGAAGAACACCTGCTCGCGATGGTCGAGCGTGCCGCGCGCGGTGAGGTGCTCGCCGAGGATCAGCGCGACGTTGCGGATGCGCTCGAGGAACAGGTCCGCGAAGTAGCGCATGTTCTCGCGCAGGTTCACGTAGCGCGGCATGTAGTAGAGGCCGAGCTCGAGGACCAGGCGCTGGAAGGCGGGCAGCCGGTCGCGACGCGCGAGCTCGGCGGGAGGCATCTTGGTGGGCGCCGGTCCGTCCCCGTCCCGGCGTGCCTCGAGCGCCTTGAGCACGAGCTGCAGGACGGTCTCGGGTGATTCCCGCCACGAGGGGTAGAGCAGGTCGCGGCCCAGCAGGCGGTGTCCGTGGCGCGTCATCAGCTCGTGGAACGATTCGCCGAACTCCGCGCCGCCGGGGAGGATGGCGCCGCCCTGGCCGAGCGCGGCGAGACCTCGCTCCCGTAGCGCGGCGGCGAGCGTCGGCGACGCCTTGAGGCGGCGCGCGAGGGCCTCGATGGCCTCGTTCACCTCGACGGTCTTGTTGCCCGGGACCCGCGCCATGGCCCACTCGGCGACCTTGCCCTCGCCCTCGCCGAGCCAGCGCTCGGAGACGATCCGCACCAGCGGGTAGAGCAGGTAGGCGTACGCCACGCCCCAGATCGCCGCCTCGAGGAACTCGCCCATCTCGTTCTCGATGCGGGCCATCGAGTTGAGCAGGCTCTCGGGGGTGGCGCTCGCGACGTCGTCGCCGAACCCGCGCAGCGCGCGGGCCAGGATCGCGTCGCCGTGACGGCGGAAGCGCTGGTGGTTGGTGAACGGCGACCAGCCGCGCTCGTGGAGGAGCGTGCGGAAGCAGGCACCCACGAAGCGCGGAGAGAAGATGGACCACAGTGACCGCTCGTCCGCCAGCAGCCGGTCGCGCAGCGTCGCCGGCAGGTTGTCGAGCACCTCCTTGGTGCGGAAGATCGACGGGATGAGCGAGAAGATGTCGCCCAGCAGGCTGGTGTTCGCGTAGACGTAGCCGTGGTGGTAGCGGAGGAAAGGCGCGGTCTTGGGGATGCGCGCGAACTCCAGCTTCTCGTCCACCATGCGCGCTTCGATGAGCTGCCCGCTCACCGAGAACATGAGCGGAGTCACGCTCCCCGACCAGAACTCGTCGGCGAGCGAGCGCGACCAGATGACGGGAGAGGATTCGGACACGGTGAGCGAGGGCCAGCCGCGAGCGGATCCTCAAGATACGCAGGAAATCGCGGGGATTTCAACGCAAACGGGCGGATCGGGAATTTCCCGACCCGCCCGTTCGCGCGCTCGCGCGGGGCGCCTCAGTCCGCGCTGGTGAGACCCAGGATCTGGCTCGCGCGCTCGACCGCGTCGAGCGACCCCTCGACCAGCTCGCGCACCACCTCGCGGGCGGGCTTCATCTGCTTGATCTGGCCGACGATCTGGCCGACCGGCGTGCCGAGCAGCTCGGCCGAGCCCGGCTTGCGGGTCTGGGCGTGCTGGTAGATGCGGGTGAGCGCCTCGGAGGTCGCCATCCACTGCAGCGGCATCGGCAGGGTCCCCGGCGAGCCGGGACCGTCCCACGCCTCGGTCCAGGGCGTCTTGAGCTGGCGCGCCGGCTTGCCGCTGATGCACTTCGAGCGCACCGTGTCGCGCGACGAGGCGGCGATGAGCTTCTCCTTGAGCGCCGGGACGCAGTCGCTCTCGGCGGTCGCGAGCCACAGCGAGCCCGTCCACACGCCCTGGGCACCGAGCACCAGGGCGGCCGCCATCTGCCGGCCGGAGCCGATGCCACCGGCGGCGAGCACCGGCGTGGGCGCGACGGCGTCGACCACCTGCGGGACCAGCACCAGGCTCGAGATCTCGCCGGTGTGACCACCCGCCTCGTACCCCGAGGCGACCACGATGTCGACGCCCGCTTCCTTCTGCTTGATGGCCTGATCGACCGAGCCGCACAGCGCTGCGATCAGCACCCCGCCGGCGTGAGCGCGCTCGACGACGTCCTCCGGCGGGGGGCCGAGGGCGTTGGCGAGCAGCTTGATCGGGTGCTTCATGGCGATCTCGACGTGGGCGCGCCCCGCGGTCACCGACCAGCCGAGCAGCGACTCCCACGCGTCCTGTCCGGCCGGGAGCTCGGGCACCCCGTAGCGCGTGAGGAGGCTCTTGATGAACTCCTTGTGCTCGTCGGGGATCATCGCCTGGAGGTCGATCTTGCCGAGGTCGCCCTGGTCCTTGCCGAGGTACGCCGCCGGCATGACCGTGTCGACGCCGTAGGGCTTGCCGTCGACGTGCTCGTCGATCCAGACGAGCTCGCGCTCGAGCTCCTCCGGACTGAACGCGACCGCGCCCAGCACGCCGAGGCCGCCGGCCTTGCTCACGGCCGCGACCACGTCACGGCAATGGCTGAAGGCGAAGATCGGGTACTCGATCCCGAGCTTCTCGCAGATGGGGGTTTTCATCGTTTCTTCTCCTTCGATCCTCGGGACCGCGTTGGTGCAGGTTTCCGGGCGACCGGTTTCGTTTCGAAGAGCAGCACGCGCACCGCCTTGCGCAGGAACTCGACACGCCGGGGCACGCTTCGCGCCGCCGCCGCGTGCCCGCCGAAGACGTCGGCGAGCAGCGGAGCGATCACGACGTGACCGAGCATGAGGAAGAACACCGAAGCCACCAGATCCGGGAGGTCGTCCTCGTCCCACTCGGGACGGAGCAGCGGCTGGCCCCCGGCGCGGAACGCGGTGACCGCGAGCGAGTAGCCGGGCTCCAGCCACTCGCGCACCAGCGTGGGCAGGTGCGCGCCGCCGGTGAGCGCCTCGTGGAGGACCAGCCGGAGCGCCCGTGGGCGCTGGGCGAGGTGGTCCATGAGCGCGTCCATGCCGCGTGACATCGCCTCCTCGGTCCAGGTGGTCCCGAGCATGAGCTGGTTGATGTCGACGAACGGCTTGAGGCCGCGGCTCAGCACCGCGGCGTAGATGCTGTCCTTGCCCGGGAAGTGGGCGTAGAGGCTGGCCGGGTTGAGCCCGACCAGCCGGGCGATGTCGCGGATCGCCGTGCCGGCGAAGCCCTTCTCCGCGTAGAGCCGCTCCGCCGCGTCCAGGATCTGGTCGCGGGTCTGCGCGCCGTTCACGCCCCTGGGACGGCCGCGCTTGCCAGCCCGCGGCGGCGCGCCGCCGGCATCGGCCGGGCGGCGGCGCTGGGCGCGGGCGTTGGACCGGCGCGGCACGGGCTCGCGGGTCAGCACGAACGGGATCTCAGGCGGCGCTTCGTCCGGCGACGTTCTTCACCGGCGTGAACTTCACCGGCATCGACTTGATGCCGTTGATGAAGTTCGAGCGCAGGCGCCGGACCGGCCCGACCAGCGAGATGTCGGGGAGCATCTGGAAGAGCTCCTCGAAGAAGATGCGGATCTCGAGGCGCGCCAGGCTGGCGCCGAGGCAGAAGTGCTCGCCGACGCCGAAGGTGAGGTGCTCGTTGGGGTTGCGGGTGACGTCGAAGCGGTCGGGGTCGGTGAAGACCGAGGTGTCGCGGTTCGCGGCCGTGTAGTACATCGCGATCTTGTCGCCCGCCTTGAGCTTCTGGCCGCCGAGCTCGGTGTCCTCGGACACGGTGCGGCGGAAGTAGTTCACCGGCGTCACCCAGCGCAGCATCTCGTCGACGGCGGTGGGCATGAGGCTCGGGTCGGCCTTGAGCTTCGCGAGCTCCTCGGGGTGCTCGAAGAGCGCGAGCATGCCGCCCGAGATCAGGTTGCGGGTGGTCTCGTTGCCGGCCACCGACAGCAGCAGGAAGAAGAGCTCGAACTGCTGGGGCCCGAGCATCTCGCCGTCGACCTTCGAGTCGATGAGCACGCTCACGAGGTCGGTGCCGTTGCCCTCGGCGCGGCGGCGCTCCGCCAGCTCGTTGGCGTAGCCCCAGATCTGCATGGCCGCGGTGCGCGGGTCGCTCTCGCCCTGGTACTCGGGGTCGTCCCACGCGATGAGCGTGTTGGACCAGTCGAAGATCTTCTTGCGATCATCGAGCGGGACGCCGAGGAACTCGGTGATGGTCTGGAGCGGGAACTCCACCGCCAGGTCGGTGACGAAGTCGCACGCGCCGCGGTTCGCCACCGCGCCGATGATGTCGCGGGCGAGCTGGCGGAGGTGCGGCTCGAGGCGGTTGATCATGCGCGGCGTGAAGCCGGTGCTCACGAGCTTGCGATACCGCGAGTGCGCGGGCGGGTCCATGTTGGCGAGCATCGCGCGCATCGCGACGAGGTCGTCCTCGCCGTAGTCCTCGATGTTGGTGCCGCCGATCCAGCTCGAGAAGACGAGCGGATGCGTCGAGCAGTGGACGATGTCCTGGTAGCGGGTGACCGCCCAGAAGCCCGGGCCCTTCGGCTCGGGGTGGCGATAGACGGGCGCGTTCTCGCGCAACCAGCGGAACGCCTCGTAGGGCGGACCGCTCTGCTCGTAGCGCTTGGCGTCGTAGAGATCGAACTCGGGCTTCATGGATTCTCCTCCCGCGGGTGGCCCCGGATCGCGAGCTTTGCTATACCGTACCAAACGAACGATCGTTTGGAAACGGAGGCGCGATGGCATTTCACGGCAAGGTGGCGCTGGTGACGGGCGCGGCGAGCGGCATGGGGCAGATCTCGGCGTGGCGGCTCGCGGAGGCGGGCGCCCAGGTCGCGTGCCTGGACTGGGACGAGGCCAAGCTCCCCACCACGATCGCCAAGCATCCCGACAAGCTCCACCCCTACGTGTGCGACGTCTCCAACGCGGACGGCGTGAACGAGGCGGTGGCGGCGATCGAGCGCGACCTCGGCCCGATCGACCGCGTGACCCACGCGGCGGGCATCATGCCGGCCGGCCACGTCGTCGATCAGCCGCTCGAGGACGTGATCCGGCTGATGCGGGTCAACTACGAGGGCACGGTGCACGTGCTGCGCGCGACGCTGCCACAGATGAAGCAGCGCCGCTCGGGTGACCTGATCATGTTCGGCTCGCTCGCCGGACACGTGCTGCTCACCCACCTCGGCGCCTACTCGGCCAGCAAGTCGGCGGTGAACACCCTCGCCGAGGTCATGATCCACGAGAACCGCGGCAGCGGCGTGCGGATCATGCTGGTGTGCCCGCCGATGACCAAGACCCCGCTCATCCAGCAGGCGGTCAACACCTCGAACCCGCGCACCATCCAGATCGGCATCGAGCAGAACCGCATGGCCGATCCGAACGTGATCGTGGACGAGATCGAGAAGGGCATCGAGCGCGGCGAGGAGATCCTCTACCCGCTCGCCGAGGCCAAGGTGCTGCTGCGCCTGCGCCGCTTCTTCCCGGGCTTGCTCTGGACCATCATGCACAAGGCCGAGAACTCCTGATTCCCTCCGCGCCGCCGCGATGATCTTCCAGAAGCGCGATCTGGCGCCGCTCGCCGAGCGGCTGGCGCGCTGGATCGCGCCCAGGCTCGCGGGCGCCCGGGCGGTCTCGGTCGAGGGCCTGCGGGTGCCGAGCGCGGGCCTCTCGAACGAGACCATCCTGTTCGACCTCCGTTATCGCCCCGGCGAGGGCGATGCGGAGGTGGTCGAACCGCTGGTGCTCCGCGCCCAGCCCACCGAGCACCTGGTGTTCCCCGGCTACGACCTGAGCGTGCAGCGCCGCGTTCTCGAGGCGCTCTCCTCGACCGCCGTCCCCGTGCCCGAGGTGCGCTGGTTCGACGATCGCGACGACCTCCTCGGCACGCCCTTCTACGTGATGCGTCGGGTCGCCGGGCAGATCCCCTCGGACGTCCCGCCCTATCATGCGGCCGGGGCGCTTCGCGAGGCGTCGCCTTCGCACCGCGCCGCGATGTGGTGGGCGGGGATCGACACGCTCGCGGACATCCACCGCCTCGATCCGGACCAGGCCGGGCTCGGCTTCCTCGAGAAGACCGGCACCGGCGCCGACCTGCTCGATCAGGAGCTCGCCTACTGGGCCGGCTACCTGGAGTGGGCGGCGGAGGGAGCCGCGGACCACCGCATCTCGCGGTCGGCCCTCGCGTGGCTGCGTGAGCACCGGCCGGCGAGCACCCGGCGCCGCCTGTGCTGGGGCGACGCGCGGCTGCCCAACATGATCTTCGACGGCGATCGGGTCGCGGCTGTCCTCGACTGGGAGATGGCCTTCCTCGGCGAGCCCACCGCCGACCTCGCGTGGTGGCTGTTCCTCGACTGGCATCACAGCGAGGGCTACGGCATCCCGCGCCTCGCCGGCCTGCCGAGCCGCGAGGAGACCATCGCGCGCTGGGAGCGGCGGGTGGGCTTCGAGGCCACCGACCTCGCGTGGTGGGAGACGTTCGCCGCGATGCGCTTCGCGGTGATCATGGTGCGGGTCGCGTCGATCATGCGCGCCGTCGGCACGCCGCTGCCGACGCCGGACTTCGAGACCAACAACGCCTGCACGCAGCGTCTCGCGGCGCTCCTCGGCCTCGAGCCGCCCGGCGCCGCGCTCAGCCGTGGGACGACCGACATCACGGACGCGGTCGTGCGCGTGCAGTTCGATCTCTCGGGCGCGAGCGGTTACCGCTGGTACCTGGTGGCCGATCGCGGCACCGGGACGCGGGTGGACGGCACGGTCGCCGATCCCGACGTCACCGTGCGCTGCGACGCGGACGTGTGGCACGCGCTGCAGCGCGGCGAGCTCGATCGAGCGCAGACCTTCCTCTCGGGCCAGCTCCAGATCGAGGGCGACATCTCGACGATGATGCAGCTCGAGGAGGTGATCAGCGCGCTGGTCTTCGCCGGTCCCGGCGCGACCTACACGGCTCGCGAGGCCGCCGAGGCCGCGGACCGCGAGATCACCGTGGAGGACGACCGCCGCCACCGGCCGGGACCCGGCTCGCTGCGGCTGTGGAACGAGAGCTTCTGGTTCCCGATGTACGACCCGTCCCGCGACGTGGGCGTGGTGTTCCGCGCCGGCGAGCAGCCCAACACGGGGTTCGCCAACCTCTACCTCGGGGTCACGCGCGGCGGCGCCCTCGTCCATCACGTCATGGTCGAGGAGCTGCCGCTCGCCGCATTCGCCGCGGACCGGCTCGAGCTCGCGGCGGGGCTCACGATCGAGTGGCGTGAGCCGCTCGCGAGCTTCGCGCTGCGCTACGAGGCCGAGGATTTCGGCTTCGACCTGCTGTGGGAGGGCGTCGCGCCGCCCTACAAGTACCCGCCGCCACCGGGCACGTCGGTGGACCAGGTGCCCCGCCACATCGAGCACGCCGGGCGCGCCACCGGCACCGTGACGATCGCCGGCGAGATGCTGCCGTTCTCCGGCTGGGCGCACCGCGACCACTCGTTCGGCGGCGAGCGCGACTGGGACAAGTTCTGGCGCTGGACCTACGCCAGCGGCGCGGTCGGCGAGGCGGGCGGCGCGCACCTGTGGTTCAACGCCGTGGAGATCCGCTTCGGCGCCGGCTTCCCGCCGATCCACATCGGCTGCGTGAGCGTCGACGGCGCGCCCGCGGTCCCGCTCGCCCGGATCGAGATCGAGGCGCGGACCGACGAGGCCACGCGCCATCCGCTCGGCGGCGCGCTAAACCTCGTGGACGCCGAGGGCCGTTCGTTCCGGGTCGAGGCGGAGAGCGTGGTCTCTGTGGTCCCCGCGCGCTTCCGCGACACCCGGCTCTTCGACGGGCTCGCCCGCTATCAGGTCGGCGGGCTCACGGGCCACGGCATCCTCGAGACCGGTTTCGTCGAGCACTGAACCGCCGCGCCGAGGCGCGGCGACATCCGAGGGGTGACGCGATGGCGATCGTGGAAGAGCTTGCGCGCGGAGCGGACGGACGGCGGCGGCTCGGGCTCAAGAGCCCGGCGACGCTCGAGCCGGTGGGAGAGATCTCGGTCGCCACCGCGGCCGACGTGCAGGCGGCGCTCGCCCGTGCGCGCGCCGCCCAGCCGGCGTGGGGGGCGACTCCGGTGGCGGAGCGGGCGCGCATCGTGCGCAGCGGCCTCGACGTGCTGCTGCGCCGCAAGCCCGAGCTGGTCGAGATCCTGGTGCGCGAGAGCGGCAAGACGCGCATCGAGGCCGTCGCGATGGAGCTGGTCGCGTGCTGCGACTTCCTCAACTACTGGAGCGCGCGGGCGCCCGACGACCTCGCCGACGAGTGGCGGAAGCTCCACGGCTACATGCGCCCGCTGAAGAAGCTGCTGGTCACCTACCGGCCGCTCGGCGTGGTGGGCATCGTCACGCCGTGGAACGGGCCGCTCGCGCTGTCGCTCAACCCGACGGTCCAGGCACTGCTCGCCGGCAACGCGGTGCTCCTCAAGCCGTCCGAGATCTCGCCGCGCAGCGGCGGCGCGGCCGCCGACATCCTGCTCGAGGCTGGTGTGCCGAAGGACGTGCTGCAGGCGCTCGACGGCGACGGCGAGACCGGCGCCGCGCTGGTGGAGGCGGGCGTCGACAAGATCTCGTTCACGGGCAGCGTGGCGACCGGCAGGAAGGTCGCGGCGGCGTGCGCGCGCCAGCTCATCCCGTGCACCCTGGAGCTGGGCGG
>CAYMQR010000117.1:0-11118 GCA_964392195.1 uncultured bacterium
CTTCTGGTCCAGCTTGCGGCCGGTGAGCTTCACGCCGGCGGCGTTCACCACCACCACGAACTCGCCTGTGTCCACGTGCGGCGTGTACTCGGGCTTGTGCTTGCCCATCAGCAGCGTCGCCGCCTTCGTGGCGAGACGACCGAGGACTTGATCTTGCGCGTCGAGGAGCACCCACTTGCGCTCGACCTCGCCCGGCTTGGCATTGTAGGTCTTCATGTCTGGAGCTCTTCCCGGAAGTTCTGGTGCTCGGCGGCGGATGGGACCGCACGGCGGGCGCCACAGGTAAACGACCAAGGGTGGTTCAGCCCGCCGTGGATGTCAACCCCGCCGCGCCACTGTCCCCGGACGTGCCGCACCGCGCATCGCCCTGGAAAACACGAGCAACCCCGCGCACCTGCGCGGGTCAGGCCGTGAAGTGCAGGTTACGTTCGAAATCGGCGGGGCTGGTCGCCGCGGCCCGCGCGGTCTCGTAGGTGATGAGCTGGCTGAGGTAGAGCTGGCGCAGATGCTGATCGAACGTCTGCATGCCGTACTGGTCCGTCCCCCGTTGCACGAGATCGCGGATCAGATCGGTCCTCTCCGGGCTGATGATCGACTCGCGGATCGCCAGGGTGGTGCGCATCACCTCGACCGCCGGCAGACGCCCGCCGCCGTCTGCCCTCGGGATCAGACGCTGGGCGATGATCGCCTGGAGGTTCTCCGCGAGCCTCAGCCGCGCCGCAGCCATCTCGGAGAGGTCGTAGACGCCGATGACACGCTGGATGGTCTTCACGACGTCGGACGTATGCAGCGTCGAGAGCACCACGTGTCCCGTTTCCGCCGCCTTCAGGGCGATGTCGATCGTCTCGCGGTCACGCATCTCGCCGACCATGACGACGTCAGGATCCTGCCGGAGCGCCGCGCGCATCGCCTTCGCGAAGCTCTCGGTGTCGCTCCCGACCTCGCGCTGCAGCACCGTGCTGCGCGCGTCCTTGTGCAGGTACTCGATCGGGTCCTCGATGGTGACGATCTTCAGGTTGCGGGTACGGTTGATGAGATCGAGCATCGCGGCCATCGTGGTGCTCTTGCCGCTGCCCGTGACGCCGGTGACCAGGATCAGTCCTCGCTCTGCCGTCGCGATCTGGTTCAGCACTGCCGGTAGCCCGAGCTCGTCGAAGTTCGGGATTCGCATGGGAATGTTCCGCAAGACCAGCGCGATCGAGCCGCGCTGCGAGCAGATGTTGACGCGGAAGCGTCCCGCCCCCGCCAGCCCGTACGAGCAGTCGAGGTCGCGGAGCTCCCGGACCTGCTGGTCCACGTCGCCGGCCGTCGCGCGCTTGGAGCCGAGCAGGATCCGGCGGGCGATCGCCTCGGTGTCGCTCGGGGTCAGCGGCGGAGTGCCCTGGAGAGCTCGGATCTGGCCGTTGATCCGGACGCGGAACGGGTTGCCAGCCGTGACGTGGACATCCGAGGCGCCGAGCTCGATCGCCTTGCGCAGCACGGCATCGAACACGTGCGCTGGCTCGACGAGCGGGTCCCCAGGCTTTCCGGCGCGGTCGGCCGGCGGCGTTGAGGTGGTCATCGTGTCGCGGCCTCGCACACCGCGTCGGACGGATAGAAGACCTGTTCGAGCCAGAGACCGTGGGCGGGCGCCGTCGGGCCCGCGGTGGCCCGATCCCGCGCCGACAGCGCGATGGCGGTCGAACCGACGGGGCGATGCCCGAGCCCGACCGCGACCAGCGTACCCACGATATTCCGAACCATGTGACGGAGAAAGCCATCCGCCACGATCACGATGCAGGTCTCGGCTCCCGACCGTCCGACGTCGATGGACCGCACCTCGCGTACCGCGCTCGCGACCTCGGACCCGGTCGCCTGGAAGCTCGAGAAGTCGTGCGATCCGACGAGCACCGAGGCTTCTCTCTGCATGCCCGCCACATCGAGCGGCCGAGCGACGTGCCAGGCGTAGGCGCGGGTCCACGGCTCGCGGAGTGCCTCGTTGCGGATCCGGTATCGATAGCGCTTCCCCGCCGCCGAGAAGCGTGCGTGGAAGTCCGACCGGACCTCGTCGACGGCCAGAACCACGAGGTCCTGGCCGGTCAGCGCGTTGAGCGCGCGGGCCAGATCGTCACATCGGATCGGCGAGGTGGTGTGAACGTTCGCCACCTGCTCCAGCGCGTGCACACCGGCGTCGGTCCGGCTCGCCCCGGCGACCCGGACGGGCTCGCCGAGGACGCGGGCCAGCGCGGCGCAGATCTCGCCCTGGACCGTCCTCACGGCAGGCTGGATCTGCCAGCCGTGAAAGTCGGCACCGTCGTAAGCCAGCCGGATGCGGAGGTTCCGGCGGGCGATGGCACTTTCCGATGGCACGTCCGCGCGCCCGTCGGTGACGCCGCTCATCGGACCCGACGCCGATGTCGTGAACGCGCGGGATTCGGCGTCAGCCCAGGTAGTCGCGCCCGAGACACTCGGCGATCTGAACCGCGTTCAACGCGGCACCCTTGCGGATGTTGTCGGAGACGACCCACATGGCGAGGCCATTCTCGAACGCGAGATCGCGCCGGATCCGGCCGACGTAGACCGGGTCCGTGCCAGCGGCGTCGATCGCGGTCGGGTAGCGCTTCTCGGCCGGGTCGTCGACGACCTCGACGCCGGGTGCGCCCTCGAGCAGTCTGCGCGCCTCCTCGGGGGACAGCGGCCGTTCGGTCTCGACGTGAACGGCCTCCGAGTGGCCGTAGAAGACGGGGACGCGCACCGTGGTCGCACTGACCAGGATCGACGGATCGCCCAGGATCTTCCGGGTCTCGTTCACCATCTTCATCTCCTCCTTCGTGTATCCGTTGTCGAGGAAGGAGTCGATGTGCGGAAGGCAGTTGAACGCGATCGGGTGCGGAAAGATCTTGGGCACGACCTCGCGGCCGTTGAGGCGGTCTGCGGTCTGGGACTCGAGCTCCTGCATTGCCCGCTTCCCGGCGCCGGACGTGGACTGATAGGTGTCGACGATGATGCGCTTGATCCGAGCGGCGTCGTGGATGGGCTTGAGCGCGACCACCATCTGGATCGTCGAGCAGTTGGGGTTCGCGATGATCCGGCGTTTCGGATACTCGGCGATCGCGTGGGCGTTGACCTCCGGCACCACGAGCGGGACGTCTGGCTCCATCCGGAACGCGCTGGTGTTGTCGATGATGACCGCCCCGGCCGCGGCTGCCGCCGGCGCGAACCGCTGGCTCACCGAGGCACCGGCGCTGGCGAGGACGATCTCGACGCCCTCGAACGAGGCATCGGTGAGCTCCTCCACCCGCAGGTTGGATCCCCGGAACTCGAGCGTCGAACCAGCCGACCGGATCGACGCGAGGAGCTTCAGGCTCGCGACCGGGAAGTTCCGCTCTTCGAGGACCCGGACCATCTCGTTCCCGACCGCGCCGGTCGCGCCCATCACCGCCACCCGATAACCACTCGCACGCAAGGCCATGGTGCTCTCGTTCCCTTTCCTCGGATCTTCTCGGCCGGTTGTGGGTAATCGGTTCACGGGCCGACTGTGCGCGCCTGAGAGGCGCGCCCACGGCGCTGTTCGAGACGGTTGAGCGCGTTCACGTACGCGCGCGCGCTCGCCAGGATGATGTCCGGATCCGCGGCGTCGCCGCTGACGGTGATTCCGTCCATCGCAAGGCGCACCGACACTTCACCCTGCGCATCCGTACCGCCCGTGATCGCGTTGACCGCGTAGTTCACCAGTGTCGCCTCGGTCCCGACGACGCGGGAGATGGTCTGGAACACCGCGTCGACCGGTCCATCGCCGATACCCGAGTCACTCTTGAGCTCACCACCGATCTCGATCCGCACCGCGGCCGTCGGAATGGCGTCGCTACCGCTCATCACCGAGAGCGAGATCAGTCGGTACTTCTCGGCCCGGCGATCGGCGCCTTCCTCGTGGACGATCGCCTCGAGATCCTCGTCGTAGATCTCCTTCTTGCGATCGCCGAGCGCCTTGAATCGCCGGAACGCCGCCTCGAGCTCCGCCTCTCCGAGGTCCACGTAACCGAGATCCTTGAGGCGCTCGCGGAACGCATGACGCCCCGAATGCTTCCCGAGGACGAGACGATTCGTCGGGACGCCGACCGACTGGGGCGTCATGATCTCGTAGGTGAGCTTCTCCTTCAGGACACCGTCCTGGTGGATGCCCGCTTCGTGCGCGAACGCGTTGGCTCCGACGATCGCCTTGTTGGGCGGGACGGCGACACCCGTGATCTGCGTGAGGAGGCGGCTCGCCGCGTAGATCTGCTCGGTCTGGATCCGGGTCTCGACACCGAACACGTCCCTGCGAGTCCGGAGCGCCATCACCACCTCTTCCATCGAGGTGTTTCCCGCCCGTTCACCGATACCGTTGATCGTGCACTCGACCTGACGCACACCGGCCGCCACGCCAGCGAGGGAGTTCGACGCCGCGAGACCGAGGTCGTCGTGACAGTGGGCGCTGATGACCGCCCGCTCGACACCCCTCACGCGGGCACGCAGCGTACGGATCAACTCGCCGTACACGTGCGGGATCGCATAGCCGACGGTGTCGGGGACGTTTATCACGTTGGCGCCCGCCTCGATGGCCGCGGAGAACACCTCCACGAGGAAGTCGACGTCGGAGCGGGTCGCGTCCTCGGCGGAGAACTCGACGTGCGGAACGTGGCGCTTGGCTCGCTCGACCGCCTTGATGGCGGCCGCCACGACCTCGTCCCGGCTCATCTTGAGCTTGTGCTTGAGATGGATGTCGCTCGTCGCGATGAACGTGTGCAGACCCGGGCGAGCCGCCTTCTCGACCGCCGAGATCGCGCGGTCGATGTCGGCATCGTTCGCGCGAGCGAGTCCGCAGACGATCGGCGTGCGGATCTCCGCCGCGAGCTTGCGGACGGCCTCGAAGTCCCCCTCCGATGCCGCGGGAAATCCCGCCTCGATGACGTCGACTCCGAGCCGCTCGAGCTGCCGCCCGAGCCGCACCTTCTCCTCGATCGTCATGCCGAAGCCAGGAGCTTGCTCGCCGTCCCTCAGCGTCGTGTCGAAGATCCGGACGTAGTCTTCCTGCACGTGGGCACTCATGACGCGCCTCCTGATGCGCCGCGCGCTCGATCGGTGCCGCGGTCCGCGACGGTCTCGTCGGCCGGTCGCGCGCCGCCCACGACCTTGAGATCGGGTGGCGAGGCCGACACCGCAGGCGAGCCCGCGGACGAGGCCGCGCGCATCTGCGCGAGGAGCCATCCGATCGGGCCGGAGAGCGCGTATCCGACCGCGAGCAGGAACAACGTGATCTTGGTCTCGGCCACCGCGAGCATCACGACCGCGAGGATCGCGAAGAAGAGACCGACCGGATGCCGGGCCCGTGGGTCGAACTCCTTGAAGGAGCGGTACGGCAGGGTGCTTACCATCAGGAACGCGAGCACCAGCGGGAGTCCGAGTACGACCGGGATCCGAGGCATACCGCGGCCGAGGTCGCCGACCAGCAGGATCGTGGTGACCAGGACGCTCGCGGCGAGCGGGATGGGTAGGCCGACGAATCGCTTGGAGTCGACGGTTCCGACCTGCACGTTGAACCGCGCGAGCCGGACGGCGCCACCGATGAGGAAGATGCAGGCGGCGATCCAGCCCCACCGCCCGTAGCCGCGGAGCCCCCACTGGAAGACCAGGAAGGCGGGGGCCATGCCGAACGACACGACGTCAGCCAGCGAGTCGAACTCGACCCCGAACTTGCTCGTGGTTCGCGTCAGCCGCGCGATGCGGCCGTCGAGGCCGTCGAACACGAAACACCAGAGGATCTTCCAGGCCGCCGCCTCGATTCGTCCGGACGCGGCGAGGACGATGGACCAGAAGCCGAACACGATGCTCATCGACGTGCACAGGTTGGGCAACAGGTAGATGCCCTTGCGCATGTCGACGGATCGAGCCCGCCGCTCGCCCCGCCGGCGTCCGGCGCCCCGGGATCCGGGCTCACGCACTCGCCGCAACGCCATGAGTCGCCCCCTGCTCGACCGTCAGTTCTTGCTGCGGTCGACGAGCTTCTTGCGCTTCAGCCACGGCATCATCGCGCGCATCTGACGGCCCACGTCCTCGATCGGGTGCTCTTCGCCGCGCTTGAGCAGCGCCTTGAACATCGGCCGACCGACCTTGCACTCGAGGAGCCACTCGCGCGCGAACTGACCCGTCTGGATCTCCTTCAGGATCTTGCGCATCTCGGCCTTGGTCTCCTCGGTCACGATGCGTGGTCCGCGCGTGACGTCACCGTACTTGGCGGTGTTGGAGATCGAGTAGCGCATGTTGCCGATGCCGCCCTCGTAGATCAGGTCGACGATCAGCTTCACCTCGTGAAGACACTCGAAGTACGCCATCTCCGGGCTGTAGCCGGCCTCGACCAGGGTCTCGAAACCGGCCTGGATCAGCGCGCTGATGCCGCCGCACAGCACCGCCTGTTCGCCGAAGAGGTCGGTCTCGGTCTCCTCGCGGAAGTTGGTCTCGACGATCCCGGCGCGACCTCCGCCGATCGCCGAAGCGTAGGCGATGGCGGTGTCGAGGGTCTTCCCCGACGCGTCCTGGGCGACGGCGACGAGGCAAGGCACGCCGCTTCCGCTCTCGAATTCGCTCCGGACCAGATGGCCGGGTCCCTTCGGCGCGACCATGAAACAGTCGACGCCCGGGGGCGGCACGATCTGGCCGAAGTGGATGTTGAACCCGTGGCCGAAGGCGATCGCCTTCCCTGGCTTCAGGTGAGGCGCGATCTCGGTGCGGTAGAGATCGCCCTGCTGCTCGTCGGGGATGAGGATCATCACGACGTCCGCCCACGCGACGCCCTTGGGCGTGTCCCACACGGCGAAGTCCGAGGCGAGTGCCTTGGCCGCCGAAGCCGAGCCCTCCTTCAAGCACACGACGACCTCGACGCCGCTGTCGCGCAGGTTCTGGGCGTGCGCGTGGCCCTGGCTCCCGTAGCCGACCACGGCGACCTTCTTCTTGCGGATGCTGTCGGCCTTGGCGTCTGCGTCGTAATAGATCTTCATCGGGGTCTCGCTTTCCTTGCTCTTCGGTCGCGGGCGTCGATCGACGTGCGACTCGAGGGAGCGCGTGAACGTAGCACCGTTGTTGGCACGAGCGCCGACTGCCGACGCTCAGAGACGAAAAGGCGGGCCGGGGACTCGCGAGTCCCGACCCGCCCGCACACCGACGGCCCGCGTCCGCGGGCAACCGACACCGTCAGTTGCGATGAGGCTTGATGATCTCTTCGATCCGGTCGCGGCCGCGCAGCTTGAGCTTCTGCAGGCGCTTCTTCTCGACCTTCTCGTCCTCGCTCAGGAAAGCCTTTCGATCGAGGTCGTCGATCTTCCGTTCGAGCTCCTGGTGCTCCTTCATCAGGCTCCGGAGCTCTGGGTTGCTGGGTAGGAGTCCAGTGATCAAGTTGAGATCGCGCTCCTCCATTCCTGGATTGCCTCCCTGCCTGCTAGCGTGCCTCGTGGCCGAACCGGGCCAGTCGGCTATTTCGTTGGAATCACGCTCAGTTATGGTCAACCCGGAAGGTAGTCAACCGCTCCGACACCTGTCAACCCCCGACAGCGGCCGGTGAGCTCGGCCGGACCTCGTGCGGGGGCTCGAAGAGCTTCGCGTCGGGCCCCCGAACGTAGATCGGCTCGACCACGGACGACCGCTCGCCAGGCACGCTAGCCAGCCCGCGGGCGCCCAGGCTCGCGATCACCGAGCCCATCGGGCGCGAGAGTGTCTCGTCGAGGGTCCGGATCGCGTCCCCCAGCAATCGCTCGAACGCACCTCGATGGCGCAACCATCCATCGCCGAGAACGATCGAACCGGCGGGGATCGCCTCGGCTGCCTGCCCGGGGCTCAGGACGCGAGCTGCGCCGACCGCCGTCAGATCAGCGCCATGCCGCTCGAAGTGGCCGAGAAAAACCTCGCCTCGGCCGGCATCGATCACGACGGACACCGAGCTCGCGTCGGGGGGCGCATTCCGTGCGACGCATTCGAGCGTCGCCACACCGACCACCGGGACACCCAGGCCCAGCGCGATACCCTGCGCGGCGGCGATCCCCACGCGAAGCCCGGTGAAAGACCCCGGCCCCACACCTACCGCGACCCCCGTCAGATCGGAGACGCTCGCCCTGGCCTGGCCGAGGAGATCGTCGATGCCTCGCAGCAACGCCCTCGTTCGCAAGCCCGAGCCCTCGAGGTGAGCGTCCACGCGGGTTCGCCCGACCCCGCCGATGCCGATGGCCGCGGTGCGGGTCGCGGTGTCGATCCCGAGGATCACGTCGAGCTCACGGCGCGGCCGCCTCGCCACCCGGCGGCGGCGAGGCGGGCTCCGACGAGAAGGTCGACGGTACCGGCTTGGGCGGCGCGCGACGGACCACGCGGATCTGGTTGTACACGTCGTTCGCCACGACGATCACCATGAGGCCGATGAGGAAGTAGAAGCCGACCTGCTGGATGAGCTCCTGCTTGCGGGCGCTGAGCGGACGGCGGCGCACCCACTCGACGAAGAAGAGGACGAACTGTCCGCCGTCGAGGATGGGGATCGGCAGCAGGTTGAAGATCCCGAGGTTGACGCTGAGGATCCCGATGAGGTGCATGTACCGCACGAAGCCCTGCTCGAGCTGCTGACCCGTCATCTTCACGATCCCGAGCGGGCCGGCCACGTCGTGCATCGACACCTTCCCGGTGACGATGCTGCCCAGCATCTTCGGGATCGCGATCGCGTAACCGATCGTCTCCTCCACGCCGGCCCAGAGCGCGCCACCGATCCCGAGCTCGCGGTACTCGGTCGGCGCGTTCTCGATGCCCACGAAGTAGAGGGTCTTCGGGTTGCCCTCAGCGTCTTGCCCCTCGAACGGACGCGCCTGCAGGTGGAAGTCGAGGGTCGCCGTGCCCCGCCGCGCCGTGAGAACGAACGGCTGTCCCCTCGTCGCCTGAATCTGCTCGGCCATCTCGGCCCAGCCGCGCACCACGACACCGTTCACCGCGACCACCTCGTCGCCGATCTTCAGCCCCGCCTCGTACGCCGGCATGCCCGGATTGAGGCCACCCACCTTGGTGGAGGTCGGATCGTTCTTGACCGGCTCGCCCCGCACCATGAACACGGCGCCGAAGAGCATCACGGCGAGGATGAGGTTGAAGAACGGCCCGGCGAAGACCACGGCCAGACGATGGGAAGGTGGCCGGTGCAAGAACGAGCGTTGCTTCTCCGCGGGGTCGACGTCGTCGCCGAGGTTCTCGCCCACCATCTTCACGAAGCCGCCCAGCGGGATCCAGGACAGCACGTATTCGGTCTCGCCGACCTTCTTTCCCACGATCGTGGGACCGAAGCCCACCGAGAACTTCTGCACACCGATCCCGAGCAGCTTGGCCACCAGGAAGTGACCGAACTCGTGGAAGGTGATGAGAACGCCGATCGCGATGATGCCCGCGATCGCCACCTGCGCCGAGCCGAAGTTGCCGCCGATCGCGAGCGGGACGAGCGTGTCCAGGATGTGCGTAGCCATGGCCGCCTAGCCTAACAGGCTGGCCGGCCGAGGCAGACGGAGACCCGGATCGGCGACGGTGCCCTCAGCGCGGTCGCGATGCCGCGGAGGTCACACCGGACGGGCCTTCGCCCGTGAAGCGCTCTCGCCCGTGAAGCCGTCACGGGGCGGCGAGCGCCGCCACCGACCGATCGAGGCCCATGCCTCGGATCAGGTAGTAGAGGACGACGCAGCCCGGCAGGATGCTGTCGAGACGATCGAGGAGGCCGCCGTGGCCCGGGAAGATGGTGCCCGAGTCCTTCACGTCCGCGCCTCGCTTGAGCAGCGACTCGGCCAGATCGCCGATCTGGCTCACGAGCCCCGTCAGGATCCCGAGCGTGAGCGCCTGGGATACCGACACGTGGCTCCATCCAAGCGACACGACCGCCACCAGCGCGAAGACGGCGGAACCCGCGAGTCCACCGAACGCTCCCTCGATCGTCTTCTTGGGGCTGACCAGCGGCGCGAGCTTGTGCTTCCCGAACGCGCGGCCCGCGAAGTAAGCGCAGGTGTCCGACATCATCACGATGCCGAGGAGCATGAAGATCCACCACGAGCCCTCGGGCAGGGCCCTCAACAGCACGAGGTGCCCGAGCATCACGGACACGTAGAGCACGCCCGCGAGCGTCGTGAACACGACCCGGCTCCGGTCGCGCATGCTCGCCGTGCCGACCACCGACATCGCGAGCGTCACGAGCATCGTCGACATCAGCGTGCCGGCGATCAAGAGGTTGCCGCCTCGGTGGAACGCATAGACGAGCGCCGAAGTGGTGACGAACGCTACCGGATAGCCGGACCGATCCGCGGGTTGGCTCGTGTCCTCGCGCGGGAACAGCGCCCAGAACTCGTGGAGCGCGATGGCGTTGACCACGAGGATGAGCCACAGGAATCCCGTCGCTCCACCGGCGAACACGATGGCCAGGAGAATCGGGATCGCGACGGCGGCGGTCAGGAGGCGGTCTTTGAGCATCGGGGAGCTCACTTCGGCGCGGCTACGCCGGATCGTCCAGGGTCGAGGCCGGCGACCTCGTGGGGCACGGCAGCTTGCTGTACCTGCGACGAGGTGCGACCGAACCGCCGTTCACGCTGCACGAACGCCCGGATCGCCTCGAACAGATGCTGATTCGAGAAGTCCGGCCACAGCACGTCCGTGAAGAACAGCTCCGCATACGCGATCTGCCAGAGCAAGAAGTTCGACACCCGCAGGTCACCACCCGTCCGGATCATCAGGTCGGGGTCAGGCATACCACCCGTCGAGAGCGCCGCGGAGATGTCGCCCACCTCCAACCCATCCGGGTCGAGGCTCCCGGCGGCCGCTCGCTTCACCAGCGACCGGCAGGCATCCAGGATGTCGACCCGGCCCGAGTAGCTCAGCGCGACGTTCAGGAGCATGCCGTCGTTGTCGCGGGTCTTCACCATGGCGCGGCCGAGATCCCGACGAACCTCGGCGGGGAGCTCGTCGAACCGGCCGATGACGTTGAAGCGCACGCGGCGTTCGTGGATCTCCTCGACTTCGTTGCGAACGTAGCGGCGGATCAGGCTCATCAGCGCGCGCACCTCGTCTGGCGGGCGGCTCCAGTTCTCGCGGCTGAACGCATAGAGG